>JALYOR010000287.1 GCA_030856765.1 Verrucomicrobiota bacterium
CGACTGGCAAAAACCCCGAGCATATCGCGGCGGGCGACCTCAATGGCGATGGCAAACTCGACCTCGCGGTCGGCGGGTATGAACTGGTCAATTTCGCCAACTCGGGCTTTCACACCATTATGCTCAATAATGGCACCGGCGGATTTACCGTCACTAACACCTACCCGACGATCGAGCCGGCGACTGAAGCCGCCGCGACCGTGGTGGCTGTGGCCGATCTCGATAAGGACGGAAAGCTCGACCTCATCGGCGGCGCGGCTGCGAACGGCTCGATCTCTTACGGCATCATCACGGTGCGGCGCGGTAATGGCGACGGCACCTTCGCTTCCCCCACGCAATACAAGTTAACCGACTGGACCTGGGTGCCCTCCGATCTCGCGACGGGCGATTTGAACGGCGACGGCTACCTCGACGTGATCGCCACCACGCCCAGCGGCCGCGCCAACGACGGGTTCAATGTTCTCCTAAACAACAAGACCGGTGGCTTTGCCACGGCGGTGTTTTACCCGGCGTCGCAACAAACTTATGAGGCACTGGCATTCGACGCGGACAAGGACGGCGATCTGGAGGTGGTCACCGTTGCGCAGTCTTCTTCTGCCATCACCGTCCACCCCAACCCCGGTACCGGACTCTTCCCGCGCCCGGTCGAGTACCTCGTCGGCGGCTACACCGAAGCCGAGGATGTCGCCGATATCGATGGCGACGGAGACCTCGATGTCGTCACGAATGACGATGTCGTGCGGATTCTGAAAAATAACGGGAACGGCACCTTCGCTTCGGCCGTGATCTACTCGACGCCGGCCAACTATGCCGATCTGAAGTTGCGCGACCTGAACGGGGACGGCCGTCCCGATCTGCTCCTCGGGCCGGACGCGGAATTTCCGCCTTACCATTTCGCGACGGCGCTCAATAATGGCAACGGCACATTCGCGCCGGGCGTTGTCCACCTGGTCTTTTCCTGCGGCCAGGGAACGATCGACGCGTTCGATCTCGATAACGATGGCGACCTCGACGTCGTGCTGACCGAGGAGCAAGGCTGCGGGGGCGGGGGCCCATCGCACATCTTTATTTATCGCAACGATGGTGCGGCGAATTTGACGGCGGTGACCCCGATCATCCCACCCGGTTTCGCCGTGGGAATTGATGCCGCCGACACTAACGCTGATGGCAAACTCGACCTGATCACCAGCTTGCCTGGTGGCGTCGGTGTTTTCCCCGGCAACGGAAATCTCACCTTCCTGCCACCACTCCTGAGCAGCACGGCGCCTTACAAATTCAAGGCCGCCGACTTCAACCAGGACAGCAAGATCGACGTCGGGATGATCATTCCGCAACCTTCCTTCGGGACGGTTTACATCGCGACGGCGCTGGGCAATGGCGACGGCACTTTCCAAGCGGCGCGCCAGCAGTCAGGCTCGAGCGTATTCGAGAGCGCCTATTTGATCAGCCACGATATCGACGCCGGTGATCTCAATGGCGACGGGTATCCAGACGTGCTCGTAACCAATGACGCGTCGAACGATCTCTCGGTCTTCCTGACCAACCCGGATGGGTCGCTCAGCCCGCATCAGCGTTACGGGACCGGTTACTCGGCGTTCTTTTCCTCCATCGGCGATCTCACCGGCGACGGCATTCCGGATATCGCCACCGTTTACTCGCTTCCGCCGAGCGGATTCCAGAATGTGGTCGCGGTCCTGCGCGGCATCGGGTCAAATCCGGCGAATGTGCCGCCCACCGTCGGCATCACAAAACCGGTCAATGGTGCTCGTTTGCGTGCCACCCGGCCGGTCCAGGCAACGGCGAGCGCCGCCGATACCGACGGCTCGATCGCACGGGTGGACTTCCTGGTCGACGGAGTCGTCGTCGGGTCCGCCACGATTTCCCCTTACCGTGCTTCGTTCTCCTTGGTGGCGCGATCCGCGCCCTATCTGTTGACCGCGCGCGCGATCGATAATCAGGGTGCGGAAACGACCTCCGCTCCGGTCAGCATCAGGGTTCGATAAACCCAAAGATCTCTCAGCCTTCACAATCAACCACTCTCTAAAACTATGAAATCCAACAGACCCACCCTGCCCTTCACCCAACTGGTCGGTGCCGCTTGCGCCTGCCTGCTTGCCACCGCCCAAGCCGCTTCGGGCGCGGCTGGCGCCCTCGACCAGACTTTTGGTATCGGCGGCAAGATGACGACGCAGCTCTTCGCGACGGGAGGTTATGAACGCCCCGACCCTCGCGCGATCGCGGTGCAGAGGGACGGCAAAATCGTCGTGGCCGGAAAATATCTCGGCGTGGTCGAGGACTTCATGGTCCTGCGGTATAACGCAGACGGCACACTCGACACCGATTTCGGCTCCAACGGGGTCGCGCTGACCGACTTTTTCGGGCAGGTCGACGAAGCGGGCGGTGTGGTCATCCAAGGGGACGGAAAAATTGTTGCTGGTGGGTTTGCAGTCGTGGGACTGAATCCGATGGGCGAGACCAATTCCGCATTCGCCCTGGCGCGTTACAACTCGGACGGCAGTCTCGATCCGACTTTTGGCGTCGGCGGCAAAGTCACAACCGATTTTCTGGACAACCTCGACCAGGGAACGGGGGTGCTGCTTCAGGCCGACGGAAAAATCATCCTGAGCGGTTGGGTCACGCAGGGGCCCAATGATGGCACGACCTACGATTTCGCGGTCGCCCGTTACAACTCCAATGGCACGCTCGATCTGACTTTCGGCGACCAGGGGAAAAGCTTCACCGACTTCAACGGCGACGGTGACCGTGCCGAGTGGGCGGTGCTGCAAAGCGATGGCAAAATCGTTCTGGCCGGCCACGCTTTTAGTCCCGTCACCCACTCCGATTTCGCGCTCGCGCGCTACCTTCCAAACGGCAGCCTTGACCCCACTTTTAATGGCACTGGAAAAGTAACGACCAACTTTGCCGGTGATTTCGACGAACTCGCCTGGTCCGTCGCGCTGGCGCCAGATGGGAAAATCGTCGCGGGCGGTTGGGCGGACAACGCCCCGATTTTTCAGGCCGAGGCGGATTTCGCCGTCGCGCGCTACAATCCAGATGGCACGCTCGACACCACTTTCGACAGCGACGGGAAATGGGCGCGCGACATTAGCGGCACCAATGAATCCGAATATGGGCGGGCCATCACGGTGCTCCGAAACGGCAAGATTGTGATCGCGGGCTCGAGCCACTTTCGTTCCGTGCCCGGCGGCGGGAGTACTGATTTCGCAATCATACGGTTGAAAACCAACGGAAGTTACGACAACCGTTTCGGGAACGGCGGAATTGTCTACACCGATTTCGGCGAATTCAATCCGGGCGGCACGGTCACAGGCGACTCGGCCGAAGCCATTTTCGTGCAACGGGATGGCAAGGTTTTGGTCGCCGGCACGGCCCTCCTTCAAACCGCGCTCTATCACGCAGCGATCGCTCGATACCTCGAACGCTGAGGCCGAAGGCGCCCTCAATTCGCCGGCGCCACCGGCCGTTTCCATAACATCATCGTGCCGGCCAAACCGGCGACGATGCTGGCGGCGAGAATCCCGATCTTGGAAGTTTCAATCTCGGTGTTACTGGCAAAAGCGAGGCTGGCGATGAAGAGCGACATGGTGAACCCGATCCCGCCCAGCATGCCGACCCCAATGATCTGACGCCAGTTCACCTTTTCCGGCAAAGTGGCCAGCCCGGTCCACACCGCCAGCCAGGCGAAAGCGACAATCCCGAGTGGTTTGCCGAAGACCAGCCCGCAGATCACCCCGAGGCTTATCGGATTGACCAGCTCGCCAAGCGCGTCGTGTCCAAGCCAAACGCCAGCATTGGCCAGAGCGAAGACGGGCATGATGGCGTGCTTTATCCAGGGAGCGAGGGCGTGCTCGAATCGCAACATCGGCGATTCCGCGTAATGGCAATCCGTCGCGAGCAAGCTGAGCGCGGCGCTGCGCGTCGCGATCACTTCGATCAAGTTCTTGCCTTCGCCCGCGGCGCGATATTCATCCAGGATCTGCCGGCTGCGCTCGAGGAAAGCCGCGCTGTTGATCCGGCGATGGGTCGGAATGGTGAGGGCGAGGATGACGCCGGCGACGGTCGCGTGAATGCCCGACTTCAAGAACGCCAGCCATAAGCCCAAACCGAGAATAGTGTAAATGAGCGGATGCCGGGCCCCAATCCGATTCATCACGATGAGGGCGACGAAGAAAAAGGCCGCGACCGCGAGGCTGATCCACGAAATCTGTGCGGTGTAGAAAAAGGCAATCACGAGCACCGCGCCGATGTCATCCGCAATGGCGAGCGCGGCGAGGAAGACCTTGAGCGAAGTTGGGACCCGATCGCCCAGGAGCGCGAGGACGCCGAGCGCAAAGGCAATATCGGTCGCCATCGGCACGCCCCATCCCGGAGCTCCGGGGCCGGTCCGGTTAAAGAGATAATAAAAAGCGGCGGGGAGCAGCATGCCGCCGAGAGCGGCGACGAGAGGCAGAGCCGCCTTCTGCAACGAGGCGAGTTCACCGATTAAGACCTCGCGTTTGATCTCGAGGCCCACGAGGAGGAAGAAGATGGCCATCAGGCCATCGTTGATCCAGAAATGCAGTTCTTCGGAGAGACGCGCCTGGGCGAAACCGACCGTGACCTTGGTGTGCCAGAAGGCGAAGTAGCCGTCGCCCCAGGGCGAATTGGCCCAGAGCATGGCGACCAGGGTGCAGGCGATGAGCAGGATGCCGCCCGAGGACTCGAGGCGGGCGAATTCCTCGAACGGCTTGGTCAACCGCTCGATCGTGGTTTTGCCGGGCAACGGTTTTTCCTGGACGCGTTTTTTCTTGCTCATGGGCGCTTGGTCCATTGACCGTGCCAGAACCGCGACGGTCAACGCTCTTTCTTACCTTTCCGCCTCGTAGCGGCCCGAAAGCGATCCGTCCTTCCCGCTAAAAAGATTTGGCAAGCGCAACCGGTGCGGCGATTAGTTCGCTCTTCGGGCCGTAGCACAGCTTGGTAGTGCGCTTGAATGGGGTTCAAGAGGTCGCGAGTTCGAATCTCGCCGGCCCGACTCTTCCCATCGTGCGGTCGCCGCGGCGACAGGTCGCGAGTTCGAAGCCCGATTCTCTCTTCTGCCTCGATTGCAGCCACGCCCGTCCGGCCTTAACCTCCGCGCCTTATGTTGAGCGCCGGAATTGTGGGTCTGCCTAACGTGGGCAAGTCCACCCTCTTTAACGCCGTCACCCGCACCCGCAAAGCGCAGGCGGCAAATTATCCTTTTTGCACGATCGACCCGAATCTCGGCGTGGTCACGGTCCCCGATCCGCGGCTGGACGCGCTGAGCAAACTTTCCAGT
>JALYOR010000294.1 GCA_030856765.1 Verrucomicrobiota bacterium
GCGAACCGATCACCGAAGCGGGGTTGCGCCAGAACATCAGCGTCGGCGTGCAGTACCTGGAAGCCTGGCTGCGCGGCAGCGGTGCGGTGCCGTTGTTCAACCTGATGGAAGACGCCGCCACCGCGGAAATTTCGCGCGCCCAGGTCTGGCAATGGATCCGGCATCGCGACGGAAAATTGAGCGACGGACGCAAAGTAACGAAGGAACTTTTTCGAAGCGTGCTCGCGGAGGAGCTGGCCAAGGTGAAACGCTTCGAGGGCGACCAATTCGAGACCGCGCGCAACCTCTTCGACGAAATCACGACCGACGACGATTTTGTCGAGTTCCTCACTCTCCCTGGCTATGACAAACTCAACTGATTGCCTGGGTAGCGCACGCGTCTCGCGTGCTGGTTGCGGCGTCTCGCCGCCACGAACTTTCCGAAACGCCTACGCGTTTGTAACCGCTGGGCTTCGAGAAAAGTTCGTCGCGGTGGAACACCGCGACCAGCACGCGAGACGCGTGCGCTACCCGGAGATCCGGCATTCATGACCGCCATCCTTCCCTGGGTCGCTCTCCTGCTGCCGCTCGCTTCCGCGTTCCTTATCATGCTCGCGACGCGACCGCTGCGAGCGATCAGCTCCTACATTTCCGTGGCGGCGGTGCTCGGGAGTTTCGTTTGCAGTTGCCTCATTTTCTTCCAGCAGACGTCGGCCGCGGCGGTGATCTCGTGGATTGATCTGGAACCCACGTTTTCCATCCCGCTCGGCCTGACCCTCGATTCGCTCAGTCGCTCGATGCTTTTCATGGTCACGGGCGTCGGTTCCCTCATCCATATCTATTCGTTAGGCTACATGGAGACGGACGAGGGCAAGTCGCGCTATTTCGCTTCGCTCTCGCTCTTCATGTTCTCGATGCTCGGCATTGTCCTCGCGAACAACTTCGTCATGATGTTCATCTTCTGGGAGTTGGTCGGCGTCAGCTCCTATTTGCTCATCGGGCATTGGTTCGAGCGCCCCTCCGCGGCGGACGCAGCCAAGAAGGCGTTCATCACCAATCGCCTCGGCGACTTCGGGTTCATGCTCGGCATTCTGATGGTCTGGATGGCCACTGGTTCGTTCGTTTTTACCGATGCGGCCGCGGGAATGGTGAAGTTTACCGGCCATCCCGGATACCTGACGGCGGCAGCATTGCTCGTTTTTTGCGGAGCAGTCGGCAAGTCGGCGCAATTTCCGCTTCACGTTTGGTTGCCGGACGCGATGGAAGGTCCGACGCCGGTCTCGGCGCTCATCCACGCGGCGACGATGGTGGCGGCCGGTGTTTACATGCTGGTGCGCGTTGGCTTCCTGATCGATGCCTCCTCGGATGCGCTCCTGATCATCGCCTGGATTGGAACCATTACCGCTGTGCTTGCGGCGCTCATGGCCACGCAGCAGAACGACATCAAACGCATCCTCGCCTATTCCACCCTCTCGCAGCTCGGCTACATGGTGATGGCGGTCGGCCTGGCCTCGGGGCAAGCCGCCATGTTCCACCTTTTTACCCACGCTGCTTTCAAGGCGCTCCTCTTCCTTGGCTCGGGCTCGATCCTCTACATGCTGCATCACGAGCAAAACATCTGGCACATGGGTGGCCTCGCGAAACGCCTGCCGATTACCTTCCTGACTTTTCTCGTCGGCACCCTCGCCCTGATCGGTTTCCCGGGGTTCAGCGGCTTCTTCAGCAAAGATGCGATTTTGGCCCTCGCCTTTGAAAAGAGCCTGCCGATTTTCGCGCTAGCCGCTTTCACCGCGCTCCTGACCGCGTTCTACATGACGCGCCTGGTCGTGGTCACATTTTTTGGATCGCCACGCAGCGAGAGCGCAGCCCATGGCGCGGAGCCCCCCGCCGTCATGACGATTCCTCTCCTCCTCCTCGCCATCCCGGCCGCGCTCGGCGGCTTCGGATTTTTCGCGACCCGCTTTTTGACTCTGCCTAACGACAAAGAACATCTTCTCACCGTGCCGCTGATTGCCCTCGCCGCTTTGGCGGTCGGCGTGCTCAGCGCGTTGCTGCTCTATCGCAATCGCACCAGCGATCCGATCGACATCGAGCTGTTCCGCAATCGTTTTTACATCGACGAATTCTATCGCGGGTTGATCCGTGCGACGCAGGGATTGCTGGCTTCGCTGGCCGGCTTTGTCGATCGGTGGATCATCGACGGCGCGATCGTGCGCGGTTTGAGCGGCGGCGTTTGGGGCAGCGGTTTTCTGCTTCGGCTTCTGCAGGTGGGCAACCTGCAGGCTTACGGGTTTCTCTTCGGCCTCGGCATCATCGGGCTCATCTACTTCACGGTTTTCCACTGATGCTGCTCTTCATCGTCTTCGCGCCTTTGCTTACGGCGCTCCTCATTTTGCTCGGTGCACCCGCGCGCCTCACCGCTCTGGTTGGTTCCGCCGCGACCGCGGTGGCGACGGTCGCCGCGCTCTTTCTTTACCAAACAGCCACTGGCGGATTCCAATTCGTCTCATCGTTCCCGATCAGCGAAAGCTGGCGTCTCCAGTTCCTGTTAGGCGCAGATGGGCTCAGTCTGATCATGCTTTTCCTGGCCGCGTTGGTTTTGCTCTGCGCGGTTTGGGTCACGCCTCCGGTCGAGAAATCCGAGCGGCTCTTTTACGCCTGTCTCCTCTTCATCGCGGGCGGTGCGATCGGCGCCTTCGCTTCACTCGATCTCTTTTTCTTCTACGCCTTTCATGAGCTGGCCCTGATTCCGACTTTCCTGCTCATCGGCATTTGGGGATCGGGCAATCGCTTCTCTGCCGCCTGGAAAGTGACGATCTATCTCGGGGTCGGCAGTTTCGTTTTGCTGATTGGTTTGATCATGCTTTATCGCAGCGTGCCCCCTGCATTGCGCAGCTTCGATCTTCGCGCCCTCCAGGCGGTCGCGGCCAATGGCGGAATCGCGGCCTCCGCCCAAAACCAGATCTTTCTCGTGCTCCTCCTCGGATTCGGAGTCTTGATCTCGCTTTTCCCGTTTCATACCTGGGCCCCCGAAGCCTACGCCTCGGCGCCAGCCCCGGCGGCCATGCTGCACGCAGGCGTACTAAAGAAATTCGGTCTCTACGGCCTGCTCCGCGTGGCTTTGCCGCTCCTGCCGGAAGGTGCGCAGCATTGGAACACGCTGCTCATCGTGCTCCTCCTCGGCAATATCATCTATGTCGGCCTCGTCACGATCGCGCAGAAGCGGCTCGATTGGATGCTTGGCTACTCGAGCGTGATGCACATGGGCTACATTTTTCTGGGCATCGCCAGCGCCAATGTCGTCGGACTTAATGGCGCCGCTCTCCTCATGTTTGCCCACGGCATTTCGATCGCGCTGCTCTTTGCTCTCGCGGGAGAAATTCGCCGCCGCACCGGCACGCTGGTCTTCGCCGACCTCGGTGGTCTCGGCAAGATGATGCCGTTCGCCGGACTTGCTTTCGGGATTGCGACCTTCGCCTCGATCGGGCTGCCCGGTTTCGCGAATTTCGCGGGTGAAGTGATGGTGTTCTTCGGCGCCTTTCGCGTCGGGGCGGATTGGCAGGGCTTCCACCTTTTCCAAGTCGCGACCGTCCTCGCTCTCTGGGGCGTGGTGATCTCCGCCGTCTATATGCTGCGCGCTTACCGGTCGATCTTCATGGGCTCGCCTAACGAACGGATAGGCATGCAGCCCGATCTCGCGCGCGGGCTCCGATTCCCGCTCGTTTTGCTCATCGCCGCCAGCTTGGCGGTCGGATTCTTTCCCAACAGCCTTTTGCGCCTGGTCCGGCCAACCTTTCCGCCGCCCGTCGCCGCCCACCGATGATCCCCGCGCCCGCTCTCGAAATTGTTGTGCTGGTTTGGGGATTACTCCTCCTTCTGGTGGAGGCGTTTGTCGGCCAGACAGATCGCCGCCGCTTCGCCCTCGCCGGGATCGGCGGCCTGGTCTGCGTGTTGATCGCCAGTTTCTTTCTCGAGGCTCCGCCGCCAGCGACCACCGGGGGGTTCTGGAGTTTCTACACCGCGGATCCGCTCGCGATTTTCTTCAAACGTTTTGCCCTCGTCACCACCATCCTGGTTCTCGTCATGGCGATGGATTACGCGCCGGCCGTCCGGCTGGGCGTTCCCGGGACGAATCCGCAGGCTGGCCTCGGGGAGTTTTTCATCCTCCCGATTTTCACCTGCGCGGGCCTGATGTGGATGGCTTCGGCGATCGACTTCGTCATGATTTTCGTTTCGCTCGAGTTGGTCACGATGTCGTTTTACGTGCTCGTGAGTTTCACCCGGCGCAACCCTGCCACCCTCGAGGCCGGGGTGAAATATCTGATCCTGAGCGCGCTCTCCACCGGATTCCTGGTCTACGGCATTACCTGGATTTTCGGCGTTACGGGCGAGACGAGCCTGGCGCGGATCGGGGATGTGCTGGCGACGCAGGAGATCGATCGCATCCCGCTCCTTTTCGGGATCGCGCTCGTCCTCGTTGCGCTTGGCTTCAAGATCGGGGCCGTGCCTCTCCAGATTTGGGTGCCCGATGTCTACCAAGGTGCGCCCACCCCGGTAACCGCATTCCTTTCGGTCGGCTCGAAAGCGGCCGGCTTCGTCGTCCTCCTCCGGGTGCTGGCGCCCTTCTCGGTATTGCCCCAGGTCAGTCACCTGCTCGTCGTGGTCGCTGCGCTGACATTGATTTACGGGAATTTCGCCGCTTTGCCGCAGACGAACCTGAAACGGCTGCTTGCTTATTCGAGCATCGCCCACGCGGGTTATTTGCTGATCGGTGTCGTCAGCTTCTCCGGTGCCGCCGTGGCGTATTACCTCGTCGCGTATCTCCTCATGACGCTGCTTTGTTTCGCCGTGCTCATCGTGGTCGGGAACAGCGCGGGCGACCAGATCGAAGACTACGCCGGCCTGGCCAAACGATCGCCTATCCTCGCCTTCGCCATGCTGATCGGGATGATCTCACTGGCCGGAGTGCCTTTTACCGCCGGTTTCCTCGGGAAATTCTTCATCTTCGACGCCGCCGTGCGGCACCATCAGGTGCTCCTCATGGTGATCGGCGTGATCACGGTGGGTTGCGGCTTTTATTATTATCTCAAAGTAGTGCGCGCGATGTACTGGCTGGAGCCGCCGGCCGGCGCGGCGCCGATTACGCTGAGCGGACGCTCTCGCCTAACGATGGGCATTCTGATCGCCGGTATCTTCGTCCTCGGACTTTACCCACAACCGATCCTGGATGCACTGAAGTAGTGCGCCCGAACCAGCCGAGAATCGTTCGTCGTTGAACAAGCTCTTCCGGCTGGACAGGTTCGCTGTCGCCGGAAAGGATTTCCCTGTCGTTACCAGTTCGATGTTTGGCCTGCCCCACCATTTTTTTCATCAGACAAAGTGCTACGCGCTCTGCACGGTGGCACGCTCAGGAGCGCACCTCCTGACCGGTGGTCTGCGCGCCAGCCGATTGGCAGGTCGCCCGTTACAATATTTCAACCATCAGCTCGCTCCGCGCTATGCCGCGCGCTACGGCCTCGATGCGGCGCGCGATTTCCCTCGATACGTCCGCGGCATCGTGGCGGCCGCCGCGACTCCGAACTCCGTTTTCGGCTTTCGGATGGAGTCGTGGGATCTGGACGGATTCCTCGCGCGGCTCCGCGACTCCGGCGATTTTGGCGGCCCTCAGGCCCAGGAAATCAAGTTGCTCCAGACCGCCTTCCCCGGCCTCCGCTGCATCCAGCTCACGCGCCAGGACAAACTCCGCCAGGCCATTTCAAAAGCACGCGCCATGCAAACGGAACTTTGGGTTAGCGGCGGTGAAAATCGCCCGCTCCGTGAGCCGGAATTTGACGCGGACCTCATCGCGCACTGCCTTCTTTCCGCGCAACGGTCCGAGGAAATGTGGACAGCCTTTTTTCAACGCAACGGGATCGAGCCACTCCCGATTACCTACGAAGATCTTTGCGATGATTACACGGCGACCGTGCGCCGCGTTCTGGCCTTTCTTCGACTCCGGCTGCCGCGCGGTTTCGACCCGGGACAACCCCAAACTGTTCGTCAGGCGGATACCCTGACCGAGGAATGGGTCCAGCGTTATTCGAGCCTTGCAGCGCTTAAGAGTTGAACAAGAGGCAGCAAAGCCGCCTCAACGTCCACGGATTCAGTCGCTCAGCTCGACGTTCCAGTAGGCGAGGTCGACGAAGTGTCGCCAGCTCTCGTGCTGCTGACCGGAGAAAGTGACTTGCACGAAGGGCCGCCACTTCGGTCGCCTTGGCTTGCGGATCAAGGCCATGTGGGCCTGGTGCGGCAGGCGGTTGCCCTTGCGGGTATTGCACGGGATGCAGGAGCAAACGACGTTCTCCCACGTCGTCAGGCCGCCTTTATCGCGGGGCAGAACGTGATCGAGATTCAGCTCCTGGCGCTCGAAGATTTTTCCGCAGTACTGACAGGTGTTGTTGTCCCGTTCAAACACGTTGTGCCTCGTAAATTTCACTTCCTTCTTCGGCAGCCGATCGAAGAGCAGCAGGACGATCACGCGCGGCACCCGGATTTTCCACGAGATCGTCGTGACCATCTCATGCTCCGCCTCCGGCGCGGCAATCGAGACGTCGAGCCAGCTGGCAAAATCGTGCGTCGCGAAGTTATTTTGCTGATCGGCCGAGACGACTTGGGCGTGACCCTGGTAGAGAAGGGTAAAGGCACGACGCGCCGAGCAGATGTTAACCGCCTGCCAGAGGCGGTTCAGAACCAGGACCTGACTGTTGAGTAGCGTATACAGAGGTGATCTCGCCCGGCCTAACAATGCGCACGGTCCGAGTTGGCGCGAAATTATCATCCGCAATTTTCGTTGTCAACGTAACGAGTAGTGACGGGGACGGATCCGTTTCCCCATCAGATAGACGAAACACCTCGACCGGTGGCGTTTCTAGACAACGACCTGATGATTCTTGCCCGACCTCTTTTTTCAATCGCCATCCTCTCCGGAACGCTGCTGCTGCCTGAGAACCTCGCGGCAGAGAAAAGAATGTCGGCGGCCAAAGCGCTCCAGTATTTCCTGGAAGCCGATGCCGCTTCGCGGGCGGATGGTGGCCGGCTCTGGGGCGTGCCTTTAGGAGGCGGCTTGCTCCTAGTGAACCCGGAGACCCGCATCGCCTACGCGGGCATTCTGGAGGTGACGAGCGACGGAGCGCTGCTCAGCGGCGATTTTCACCATATCAGCGTGCCGCTACACGGCGCGGGCTGGACCTTGGAACTCAAGCCCGGTTGGTCGCGCACTCCCGGCGCGCGCCCAGGAGATTCGTCAATCAACAACAAACCCCTGACATGCCCGCCACAAATCGCGGTTGCGTCCAATTTATTCAGACCCCAGCTTCTTGACCCGCTCATCATATCGCCATGCCTATTACGTCTCGCCTTCTTGCTTCGCTCTGTCTTTTGTTTGGCTTTCTCCTTCCCCTCCCCGGCGGCCGGGCGCAAGACCTGCCGGAAACCACGCGCCTGCTCCGATTCCCGACCACCAACGGGGAACAGATCGTCTTCTGTTATGCGGGCGAGCTTTACACCGTCGCCAAGGACGGCGGAGTGGCTCGTCGCCTCACCAGCGGCCCGGGCTACACCTCGTTCCCGCGTTTCTCGGCCGACGGAAAAATGCTTGCCTTCACTTCGCAATATGACGGCAACACCGAGGTCTACGTCATGCCCGGCGAAGGCGGCGCGCCGAAGCGCCTTACCACCACCGCGACCCTCGGGCGCGACGACATTTCCGATCGCATGGGGCCCAATAACCTCGTCATGACCTGGGAGAACACAAAACCGGTCGTCGTTTTCCGGTCGCGCAAGAATTCGTTCAACTCCTTCATCGGCGAGCTCTACACCGTCGGGCTCGATGCCGAGCTCCCGCAGCAGCTTCCCCTGCCCCGCGGCGGTTTCGCTTCTTTCTCACCCGACGATTCGAAGATGGCTTTCAACCGCGTCTTTCGTGAATTCCGTACCTGGAAGCATTACCGCGGCGGGATGGCCGACGATGTCTGGATTTACGATTTCAAAAACGGCACGACCGAGAACCTAACGAACGATCCCAGCCAGGACATTTGCCCGATGTGGGGCCCGGATAACCACATCTACTTCATCTCCGATCGCGACGGCCGGATGAACCTCTTCTCAACCGACCTGGCGAGCAAGGAAACCAAACAGCTTACTACCTTCAAGGACTTCGACATCAAGTTCCCGTCGATCGGCAAGAATGCGATCGTTTTCGAGCAGGCTGGTTATATCTGGCGCTACGATCTGGCCAGCGGCAAGGCCACTCTGGTGCCCATCGAGATTAAGGAAGACCTCGCCTCGGGACGCTCCGGGTTGGTCGACGCTTCGAAGCACACCGAATCGGTCGGTCTCGCCCCCGATGGCCAGCGCGCCACCGTGGTGGCTCGCGGCGATCTTTATTCCGTTCCGGCCAAGGATGGCACGCCGCGCAACATGACCCGGTCCTCCAACGCGCACGAGCGCGACGCCGTTTGGTCGCCAGATGGCAAATGGATCGCCTACAACTCCGATGCCACGGGCGAGAATGAGCTCTACGTGCGAGCCCAGGATGGAAGCGGCCAGCCCCAGCAGCTGACCAATAACGCCGATACCTATTACTACAAAATCGCGTGGTCTCCGGACAGCAAAAAGCTGCTCTGGAGCGATCGTTTGCAGCGCTTGCGCTACGTCGATGTTGGGAGCAAGGCCGTTACCCAAGTCGACGCCGACAAATTTGGCGAAATCGTGAGCTACAATTGGTCACCCGATAGCCAATGGATCACCTGGTCGCGGCCCGAGGAAAATAACAGCTTCAAGGTCTCTCTCTACTCCGTCGGCAACAAACAAACCACCGCCGTGACCGATGAGTGGTATTCCGCGGACAGCCCGACCTTTAGCGACGACGGCAAGTATCTCCTCTTCGCCTCCAGCCGCGACTTCAAACCGACCTTCGGTCAGGAGGATTTCGCCAACGTCTATCGTGATTTGCAGCGTATCTATCTGGTCACTCTGGCCAAAGACACCAAATCCCCGCTCGGTCCGCGCAGCGACGAAGTCGGCAAAGAAGACAAGAAGGACTCGGAGAAGAAGGACGACGACGAAAAGGACAAGAAGAAGGACGACAAAAAGGAAAAGAAACCCGTCACGGTAAAAATTGATCTCGATGGGATCCAGAATCGGATCGACGCCTTCGAGATCACGCCCGGCGACTACGGCAATCTGCGGTTGGTCGACGACCGCCTTTTCTATCTCCGGCGCACAATCGCCGACGACAAGGATGACGACGACGAAGGTCCCGGTAATGACGACCAGAAGTCGCACCTCTGCTTCTACAGTCTCGAGGACCGCAAAGAAACCGTGCTGGGCGACGTGAACGGCTACGAGATCAGCTTCGACGGCAAAAAGATGCTGGTGAAGATCAAGAAAGACTACGCCATCATCGACCTGCCGAAGGACAAGCTCGAGACCAAGGAACACGAGCTGAAGCTCGCCGGCCTCGACATGCGGCTCGATCGCCACGCCGAGTGGAATCAGATCTATAACGAAGCCTGGCGCCAAATGCGGGACTTTTTCTATTCGCCCACCATGAATGGCGTCGATTGGAAAGCGATGCACGACAAATACGCCGCGCTCCTCCCCTTCGTGAATCACCGCAACGACCTCACCTATCTCATTGGGGAGCTCATTGGTGAATTGAACAACGGTCACGCCTACGTCGCGGGCGGTGAACGTCCCGATAACCCGCGCATCAAGCTCGGGCTGCTCGGCGCGGAGCTCTCTCGTGACCCCGCCTCGCGGGCCTATCGCATCAATCGCATCCTGCCCGGCGAAAACTGGAACGACGAGACTCGTTCGCCGCTGACGGAGATCGGAGTAAACGTGAAAGAGGGCGATTACATCCTCGCCATCAATGGCGTCAAGGTCGCCGACCTGCCCAATCTCTACGACGCGCTCATCGGCACCGCCGGCAAGCAGGTCATCCTGCGGGTCAACTCCCAGCCTAACGACCAAGGCGCACGCGATGTCACCGTCGTTCCGATTGCCGACGAGTCGCCGCTCTACTATCTCGCCTGGGTGCAGAAGAACATCGACTACGTGAGCAAGAAGACCGGCGGCCAGGTGGGCTACGTCCATATCCCCGATATGGGTCAGGAGGGTCTGAACGAATTCACCAAACGCTACTACCCGCAGATCAAGAAACACGGTCTGATCGTCGATGTCCGCGGCAATGGCGGCGGCTTTGTTTCGCCGCTCGTGATCGATCGTTTGCGCAAGGCGCTCGTCATGGTCGGCATGTCGCGCAACGGCGTGCCGCAGACCGATCCGCCTAACGTTTTCCTCGGGCCGATGGTCACCCTGATTAACGAGTTCTCCGCTTCCGACGGCGACATTTTCCCCTACCGCTTCAAGAGCATGGGGCTGGGTAAACTGATCGGTAAACGCACCTGGGGCGGAGTCATTGGCATTCGTAATCCGCTTCCGCTGACCGACGGCGGCCAGTTCTTCCGGCCGGAATTCGCTCCCTACGCTAAGGACGGCAAGGATTGGATCATCGAAAGCCACGGCGTCGACCCCGACATCGTGGTCGATAACGATCCTGCCAAAGAATTCAAAGGCGAGGATCAGCAGCTCGACCGGGCCATCCTCGAGCTCCAAAACGAGATGAAGACCAAGAACTACCAGCTCCCGCCGATCCCGCCCTACCCGAATCGTAACCCGGCTAAGAATGGTTGAGGAAATCAGTCTTGTGATAGAGTAGGGTCATGTTTCTACCGAATCAGAAGGTCGTGTGCGTCAACGGGCGCTTCCCGCTCGGCATCGAGAAATTGTACCACGAACTCCCGAAGGAAGGCTCGACCTACACGATTCGCGATATCGTCCCGGGGGTCGGGCTGACCGGCGATGAGGGCGAAATCGCGGTCTACCTCTGCGAAATCAAAAGCCCCCTCAACGCGCACGACATCGAGCGCGGGTTCCGAGCGGACCGCTTCGCTCCGCTCCAAACCATCGAAGAAACCGCCGAGGAAGAAATGTTTGTCGGCCTGCCGGACATGCTGCCCGCCTGACCGATGGGAACGCGAATCGCTGTCCCGCTC
>JALYOR010000306.1 GCA_030856765.1 Verrucomicrobiota bacterium
TCAGGTGGTTAACGAGCCAGAAGCTGCAAAGCAGAAACGCGCCTTCACCTTGCGCGCGTTGCGACTCATTCCGGAAGACCAGCGCGCTTTGCGCCAGTTCAAGTTCGACCCGTTCACGCGTGGCGCGAGCAAGGTCGGACGTGAGGAAATCGCTCGTAAACGCGAGCAAACTCGAAGCGTCTATTTCACTCCCGTGATATTCGCTGGCCAGAAAGCCATTCTCCCGCTGCAGACCGGCTTCCAGGACCTGGTGGTGAATCTCCGCGCGCACTTTGGACAATTCCGTCCGGCGCTTTTTCGAAAGTTTGCTTCCGGCCCCAAGGCCGATCCAGGCCATCACTTTGCCATAGGTATAGCGACGGCGCTCGACCGTTTCCCAGACGCCGTTATCGGGCTCCTGCCAGCGCGCGAGTAACGCCTCCACCGACGCCTCGACTAACGCCCGCATCTCGCGAGTCAGCTTGCCTCCGGTATGCCGGAAATAGAAAAACGCTTCCAGGACATGAGCGAAAGTGTCGAGTTGCGGTTGGTCTTTGGCCCGATTTCCCGTTCGCACCGGCCGCGCTCCGCCATACCCGCCAAGGTGCTCGAGCTCCTCCTCTGCGGGAACCTCCCCGCCCCGAATCGCATGGAGGAGGCCGGGCGGATTGCTCGCCCCATCGCCCTCATCCATTTGCCTAACGATAAAACGAAGAAAAGCCTGGGCTTCGCCGGAATATCCAATCCGAAAAAGAGTATCAATGAGCAGGCCGGTGTCCCGCAGCCAGGTGTAGCGGTAGTCCCAGTTCGATTCGCCGCCCGGGATTTCGGGCAGTGAGGTAGTCGGCGCCGCGACGAAGGCTCCGCTCGGGGCGTAGGTCAAGAGCTTGAGCGTGACCGCGCTCCGCCGGACGACGTCGTAGTGCGGACCGCGATAGTAATTGAACAGGTTCCATTCCCGCCAGAACGCCTCCGTCACCTCCTGCCAGCAGGCGATGTCGCTCGTCGCGGGTCGGCGCCGCTGCTTGCCATAATCGAGCACCACGAAATGCGGAACTCCTGGTTCGAGCGGGATTTCGGCGAACAGATCCCCGCCCACAACCTTGAGCGGGACGCTCGAAAAAATCGCCGCCTCCCCCACTTCGAAACCTCCCGGTATCGCCTTCCAGTCCGGCTTGACCCGGCCATAGTCCGGCCGGGCCCGGACCGAGAATTGGAGCGAAACCGGTCCACCCGGCTCCACCCGAACGGAGCGGACCAGTTTGCAGGTCGCATGGAGTGACGTGAAATCGTAAAAGCGAGCCTTTTCCGTGCGCGCGACAACAAAAAAATCCGTTAGGACAACGGTTCCATTCGCAGTCTGAAATCGAGTCTCGAGCAGGGCTGAGTCGTCCAGGTAGCGGCGCTCGACCCGATATTTCTCAGTCGGTCGAATGAAGAACTCGCCTCCCTTCTCGCGATCGAGCAGCGCGCCGAAGAATGATCCTCCGTCAAACGCGGGCAGGCAGAGCCAGTCGATTCCGCCTTCCGGGTTGATCAGCGCGGAGGTCTCGCAATTTCCGATCAGTCCGTATTCTTCGATTCGATATTCTTTCAAGCGGATTGCCCTCGTTAGGGAAGTCGGAGGTCGCAGGAGGGAATTTATTCGTCGTGATTCGCTCTAAAATTAAAGCCCGACGAATTGCGACCAGCGAAGTCTTAATATTATGACACCGAAAGAATTGAGCCAGGAGCTGCGGCAAGGCGAAGGCGGTTATCTCGAAAAGCGCCGCGGCATCATCGCCTGCGGGTTAACCGCGGCCGGGGCGATGGGCCTGATCGCGCTCTACCAGACGGGCCTCATTCGATATCTCCCGGAGCCGTCGCTCCCGGGCCTCGATGCCGATAAAGTCGATGCCTCCGACGAAGCCTACTCTTTTTTACAAACACCCGACGCCTTCATCGGGCTGGGCAGCTATGCCGCGACCCTGGGGCTGGCTGCGATGGGCGGGAAAAATCGAGCCGTGACCAGCCCGTGGATTCCCCTCGCGCTCCTCGCCAAGACGACTGCCGACGCCGCGCAAGCCGCCAAGCTCACCGTCGATCAGTGGACGAAACACAAAGCATTTTGTTCCTGGTGCCTGCTCGCGGCGGCCGCCACTTTCGTCGCCTGGCCGCTGGCCATGCCGGAGGCCGCCGAGGCTTTCAAACAACTCCGGAAGAAGCTCGATTGAAACTCTCCATTATCATCCCGGTCGCGAACGAAGCGGCCGCCCTCCCTCAGTGTCTGGCCCGCCTCGAAAGTTCGCCTAACGAAATTATCGTGGTGGATGCGCAAAGCGAAGACGACACCTGTGGGATCGTCGAACGGGCGGGAGCGCGTCTTTTTTCCCACCCCCAGCGGCATCGGGCACGACAGATGAATCATGGCGCCGCCGAAGCGAGCGGATCGATCCTGCTTTTCCTGCACGCCGATACGCTCCTGCCTCCGGGAGCGCTGGCCAAAATCGTTCGTGCTCTTGATCGACCTGAGGTGGTCGGGGGGGCCTTCATTCGCCGTTATCTCTCGCCCTCGCTCACCCTCGCCCTGACGACGCGCCTCGCTGCGCTGCGCAATCGTCTTATCGGCTGGCACCTGGGCGACCAGGCAATTTTTGTGCGGCGCGAGGTTTTTGAAAAACTGGGCGGTTATCGCGACATGCCGATTTTTGAGGACCTTGACTTCTCCCGCCGCCTGCGGTCCCTCGGGCAAACCGTCACCCTCGCTCCGCCGGTGCTTACTTCCGCGCGCCGCTTCGCCGAGAAAGGTCCGCTCCGCACTACCTGGGACGACCTCCTCCTCACCCGGCAATATTTATCGGGCAAAGATCCGAATGATCTTTGCCTTCCGGCCCGGGATCGCATAGAACCTCTCCAATCTTATGAACGCCTATCTTGACCGCCTCGACGAACAAATCGCAGCCCGTCACCTTCTGACCCATCCGTTCTACCTCGCCTGGACCCGCGGAGAATTGAAGCAGGAAATTTTGGCCGATTACGCTGGCCAGTATTACCAGCATGTCGCCGCCTTCCCGACCTACCTCTCGGCCGTGCACGCGCGCTGCGACGACCAGCTGACCCGCCGCCAGATCCTGGCCAACCTGATCGACGAAGAAGCGGGCGAGCCGAATCATCCGCAACTCTGGAAAAACTTCGCGACCGCGCTCGGCGTCTCGCCTAACGACATCGAAAACACCACTCCCTGGCCGGAAACAGCGGAATTGATCTCGACTTTCCGACAAGTTTGCCGCGAGGGCGAGATCGCCGAAGGCCTCGCCGCGCTTTACGCCTACGAGAGCCAGATCCCCGCAGTCTCGGAATCGAAAATCGATGGCTTGAAAAAGCACTACGGCTTCACCGACCCGGAGAGCTACCGCTATTTCGAGGTTCACATCGAGGCCGACCGCCAACATGCCGCGGCCGAGCGTGCGCTTCTGGAGCAAAACATTCGCCCAGAAAACTCCGCCGCCGTCACGGCCGCCGCCGGTCGCATTTTGGATGCGCTCTGGGAATTGCTTTCCGGTGTTTGCCGGCGTCACGCGATCGCGTAGGAACTGGTTCGATCTGCTTGTCATCCCGATTCGCCACCAGACGGGGAGGGATCTCTCGGATGCAATCAAGGTTCGCTCTCAAAGGAAACGCCTATTGCAATTGGGAGGTCCCTCTCCGCGCTCCGCCGGATCGGGATGACAAGGAGGAGGTTGGTCGGGAATAGGCCGCCCGTTCTTCGCCTCTTAACCGCATGAAGAAAGGAGGCGGTATCTACAATCTCGTCGTGATCGGCGCGGGCACCGCCGGTTTGGTCACGGCCGCCGGCTCTGCGGGCCTCGGCGCCCGGGTCGCGCTGATCGAGCGCAACCGGATGGGCGGTGATTGCCTTAATTTCGGCTGCGTGCCGAGCAAGGCGCTCATCTCCTCCGCCCGCTTGCTCCATCGGATGCGGAACGCCGATCGCTGGGGGATCGAAAAAGTCGACCCGACTTTCGATTTTAACGAGGTTTTCGCCCGCATGCGCACGGCCCGTGCCAAGCTGGCGCCGCTCGATTCGCAGGAACGTTTTGAGTCGTTAGGCGTGGATGTCTTTCGCGGCGAAGCCAGCTTTGTTTCGCCCCACGAAGTCGAGGTCGACGGGCAAAAGTTACGGGCACGCAATTTTATTATCGCGACCGGCTCCCGGGCCGCGATTCCGGAGCCGATCGGAGGGAGCCAGGTACCCTATTTCACCAACGAAACGGTCTTCGACGAATTGAAGGAAAAACCGGAGAGTCTGCTCATCATCGGAGGCGGCCCGATCGGTTGCGAGCTGGGCCAAATGTTTGGCCGGCTCGGGGTGAAAGTCACGATCGTGCAACACGGCGCGCGTCTGTTGAGCAAGGAAGATCCGGCTGTGAGCGACTTCGCTCAGGCTCAGCTCGAAGCCGAAGGCATCCAGATCCTGACCAACTTCGAACTCGAGGAGGCGAAGAAATCCGCCTCTGGCGTGACCTTGCGCGGAACGAAGCAAACGGTATCCGGACAGGCGGTTCTCATCGCCGCCGGCCGCCAGCCCAACGTTGAAAATCTGAACCTCCGTCGAGCCAACGTCGCCTTTACCGCGCACGGCGTAACGGTTGACGACTATTTGCAAACGACCCAGCCCGGGATCTACGCGATCGGCGATATCGTCGGACAGTTGCAGTTCACCCACGTGGCCGATTACCACGCCCGCATCGCGATCCGAAACACGCTCGTGCCCTTCTCTTTTCTGCGCCAGAAAGTCGACTACTTGGTTGTCCCCTGGTGCACCTACCTCGACCCGGAAATTGCTACCGTTGGCCTAACGGAAAGCGAGGCGAAGAAGCAGAAGGTCGAATACGACCTGATCGAACAGGAAATGAAAACAGTCGATCGCGCAGTGCTGGAACGCGCCGAAGCCGGATTCGCCCGCGTCCTCGTTCGGCGCGGCAGCGACGAAGTGCTGGGCGCCACCATCGTAGGCGAACACGCGGGCGAATTGATCCAGGAATTCGTGCTCGCGATAAAAAACGGAGTCGGCCTGAAGAAGATCGCTGCGACCATCTACGCCTATCCCACCTTTGCCAGCCTGGTCCTGAAATCCGCGGAGAAATTAAACAAAAAGCGCCTCACGCCTCGGGCTCGAAAGATCACGGGCTGGCTCTACCGGAGAAGCCGAAAATGAAATGGATCGAAAAATATTGGAAATGGATCGCCCTCGGCCTCGGGTTGATTCTTCTTTCCGTCGGAATTTCTTTTCTGCCGGTGGGGCAATGGGTCAAAGCCTTCACCGATTGGATTCGCCATCTTGGCATCGCCGGCGCGTTCATTTTCATTGGCGCCTACGCCGTCGCCTCGGTTCTCTTTCTTCCCGGAGCGATCTTTACCATCGCCGCCGGTTTGGTCTACGGCATCCTGGCTGGAACGGCCGTGGCGCTGACCGGAGCAACGTTAGGCGCGGGGCTTGCCTTCCTCGTCTCTCGTTACCTGCTTCGTTCGCGCATAGAAAAGTTCGCCAAAAAAAACAAACGCTTTGGCGCAATCGATGACGCGGTGGGCAAGCAGGGTTGGAAGATCGTCGGCCTGCTCCGGCTGAGCCCGCTGATTCCGTTCAACGTCAGCAATTATTTTTACGGTCTGACCTCGATCGGTTTTTGGCCTTATCTCCTCGCTTCCTGCGTCGGGATGCTGCCAGGCACCCTGCTCTACGCTTATCTTGGGGCGATTGGGAAGGCAGGATTAGCCGATGGAAAAAGCGGTCACAGCCCGCTGGAATGGACCTTCCTTGGCGTCGGGTTGCTCGCCACCATCGCCGTCACCGTTTACGTGAGCCGGGTGGCGAAGAATGCTCTGAAAAAGAGCGGCGCCACTAAGAAGAAATGAGTCGTCGGCGTCAAGCCATGACGCGCTGAAAGAACCAAAACGCCCCCGCCGTTGTCACGCAGAGTGCGCCGGCGGCGACCACCCGACTTCCTCCCAGGAGAAGAAGTCCGATTACGAACAGAATGTGGTCCGGTCCGATGAAAATGTGATGAATTCCCTCGAAAAGAAACTGCCTAACGACAGCGCCAACGCTCTGGCGGGAACCGGTCCGATATTCGATCGGCGCGCGATCGCCCTCGAAGATCTCCTGTCGGTCGAGCTGGCCGCGCTGGTAGATGTTCAGAAAAGTCCGATGGCGAGGGGGTAGGGAAAAAGACGCGCGGCCACGGTGAAGCTCGCCGGAGGGAGCGCTCCATGGATATTTGAAAATCAGCCGAAGATCCCGCTTTTCCGGAATCGGAACGATCTCCCACAAGTCCGCCCGCAGCGGTTCTCCGGCGACCTCGATACGCAGTCGAGCCTTTATCAATTTCGTGAGGGCAGCGCGCTGCGCGTCGATCACCTCCGGTTGCAACAACATGGCGGGCTTAACCGCGGGCGCCTTTTGGGCGAGGTCGGTGTTCGAGGCCGTGACGCTGCCCTCGATCCCATCCGGGGTCAGCCGCAGATCGATGAAGCTGGTGGGAGCGTCGTGTGCTCAAGCCGCTCCGAGGCTGAGCGCACTCGCAAAAGCGAGCGCGCCGAGCATCCGTGTCGATCGACTCAGGGACCAGTGGCGACGTGAGCCGTTGCAGTGCTGGTGGCCCGGCCGCCAATCTCTTCCAGCGCCTTCGCCGCCAGCGGCGATTGGAGGAGGCTGAATTTCGGATTGATGCTGAGCGCCCGTCCCAGTTCCTTCTGCGCCTTCCCGCGCTCGCCGGCCGCCGCGGCGATCATCCCGGCGTGATAATGCGTTTCCGCATCCGGGGTCTGTTGACGAAGAGCGCGCTGCATCGCCTCTTGGGCTTGCGGCAGGTCGCCGTTCTTGAAGTAGACCCAGGCGAGCACATCTGCCTCCAGCACATTTTTCGTCAGCTTGCGTTGCTCGGCCAGTCGCAGCGCTTCGATGAGATTGCGATCGTGATCGGCATAGAACTTCGCCATCAACATATGATCGTGCACGCCAGTGGCAAGATGCGCGGCGTGGAGCGCCTCCACTTTTTTGTAATACTCTTCCGCCTTTTCCTTCTCGCCCTGCGCGGCGTAAATGTCGCCAAGGCCTGCCAGCGCTTCGTGATTCGGACCCACGGTCAGGATTTT
Source organism: Verrucomicrobiota bacterium (assembly GCA_030856765.1). Lineage (GTDB taxonomy): Bacteria > Verrucomicrobiota > Verrucomicrobiia > Chthoniobacterales > UBA10450 > Palsa-1392. Next base: position 7,114 of record JALYOR010000306.1, read on the forward strand.
TTGGTAAAACTCGATCGCCGCCGGGAAGTCGCCGCGCGCCGCCGCAATACGCCCCGCTGCCAATAGCACGTGGGTATTCGTTGTTCCGCTGGCCGACACCGGTGCGAGTATCTGGGCTGCCGGCTCATAGGCGCCATCCTGAAAGAGCATCACGGCCAGCTTGGCGGGGCACCACGCAGTGTTCTCGGCGTAGGGCCCGCCGGCTTTGATCGCTTTCTCCATCAGCCACATCGGCAGATAGGAACCGCGGCTCCACGAGGAAAGATCGGGTCGCAGATCCATCATCTTTTGATATTCATCGAAGGCTTTCTCGTAATCGCCCAGTTCGAGGGCGGCATCGCCGACGACGCCATGCGACGGCGCGTGGCCGGGATCGATTGTTAGGGCGCGGTTCGCTCAGGCGATGCTTTGATCGAAGAGATGCTGGCCGCCCGTGACCCAGGCCATTCCGCTCATCGCATCGACACTTTTGGGATTCAGTTTCAAGGCGCGCTTGTAAGCCGTCTCGGCTAAATCGTAGTACTGCGCGTTAGCGGTGTCCCGCAGGACTTGCGCCAGAGAATCGCCCAGATTAACCCAGGCCACTGCGGTAGCTGGTTTTTCCCGGACTTTGGCCAGCGCGGCGGCCAGGGCTTTGTCAGTCAGAGAATCCCCGTCTGGCGAAGGAATGGATGCAAGAATTTGTTCGGTCGTTAACTCGGCGTCTTTTGGCGCTGAGGCAGGCACTGCGACTGGAGGAGGGGATGGTGCTTGCCGCCAGAGCAGCGCTGCCGCCAGGGCGCCCGCCACACATAGAATCACTGCGCCAATCCGCCAGGCGAGCGCCGATGACCGGGACGGGGTAGATGAGGTTGAAGAGTTCATTCTGAAAAGGAAGCGCCGACGCATCTTGAGATGCGCCGGCGCCAACAACATTAACTTCGTTCGAGAACTAACGCAGCGCCAACGGTCCGGCGGGGGTCGGAGTGGGAAGTCCGATGTTGGGCCCGGAATCCTTGCTGTTGCGCGTTCCGGCGTTGGGAGTGCCCGCATAGGGGATTGTACGATTATAGACCTGATCGTTGGCGGCGGAGTTATCTCCCACCACCGTGATCGGGTCAAAGCTCGGGCCGCTCGCCACCGCCGTCAGGGCGATATCGATGACATCGTCACCGAAGCGGCGGCCATTCGGCCAGCCGGATGGGATTTGTACGCCGTCACTATTGGCCACGGTATCGCCACCGATGAAGCTGAGTCGATTGAAAGCAGGTTCGCCCGCCACCGGAACGGGGCCGGTCGTCGTATTCACCCGAATGACATCGGGAATGTAGACTGCTTGCAGATCGACACGATCGGTCGTCTGGAAGTCGGTTCCAAAGACGGTATTGAGCAGAACCGCGATCTCGGGATTGAGCGCGTAGGTCGCAAAGCGAGCGGCGTCCTCTGTTGGCTTGGACCTATTGTAGTTATCCTTGTCGGCCACTGCGACCAACGCTTCATTGAAGAGCGGGTTAGCCAGGCGATTGACCTGGACGTCGGGCCCTTTGCTCCTATCCGGCCCGTTGCTGGAGCGCAAGGTGACGCGCGGCCGACTGACCGAGGCATAAACTCCGATGCCCTGGCTCTCGGGTTGCAGAGCGCCGGTATAAGTGAAGCTCGGGAAGCTGCTGAGCGGAATGACCATTGCGTAGTGCAGCACGTTATAACCCTTGAAGCCGTCGACTCCATTGCCGTCCTGGCCGAGGCCGTCGTCAGGGTCGCCGTCGTTATCGAGGATGCGGCCATCGAGCAGATCGAAGATACCCGGAATATCGGCGTAGAAGCCATCTTCCCGCGGACCCGCGAAGACGGTTAAATTACCGGGCAGATCATAAAGAGTCTGCGCCGTGTAAGGGTCCAGATTAAGGCGCTTGGTTGCGCCCGATATGGCCCGACCATCCGGTCCATTGTAAAGGGGCGTGGTGTTCATGCCAACATTCGGCGGCGGCACCAGCAGCGGGCTGGAATTCAGCACGGTCGAATTGTCCCCGACGACCTTGGTTACCGAGTAAGTCTGAACAAAGTTCTGCCGCGCATCTCCTACCGTTAAAATAGGCCCAACCTCTGTCCCAAGGCCGTAGCGCAGGATTGTGTTTGTGTTCTTATAATTTCCATTGGCTGCATCCACCGGAGAAAAGCGAAATTCGTAACGCTGCACGTCTGCCCCTGTCACAGGATTGGCCAGATGGACCGCGTAAACGGCATCTGGAGAAAAGGCTTCGTATTCCACTCCATCGCCCGGCTCCGAGAAAGGACGGACACTGACTTCGGTGACGAGAAATCTCTGACCGGAAGTGCCTTGGATGATAAAGGCATAGACATCGGTCAGGTTCGCCTGCGGATCGAGCTTGATCAGCGGGGCATCACTGTGACTTGACGCCCTCATCGAAGGAATAACTGCGAGGCAGGCGACTGCCGTCAAGATTGCCCCGTTGAGGAGCGTCGGAACTAAACGTCGACGTATAATTGATAAGTGTGTTTGCATATGAGAAGCCTTTCGGTTGTGGGTTTTCAATTACTACGCCGAGATCAAGGAGGCGGATGCAAAACTCCGACTATTTCGGCCGCCATCGACGCAGAAAGGTTTGCTCTGCCCTAATGAATCTGCTCCAGAGCAAGGAGAGATCAGTTGCGCAGAGACTTCTCGAAACAGACAGAGAGGGGATCGTCGCGGTAGCGTCCGAAGGGCTCGATCCGTCGATAACCCGAACTTTCGTAGAGCCGAATGGCGCCCGGCTGCCGAAGCCCGGTTTCCAGCCGTACGAGCGAATAACCGCTCGTCCGCGCCAGCCTCTCGATTTCAACCAGGATCGTCCGTGCCACGCCATTCCGGCGCAACTGCGGAAGAACGAACATTCGTCGGATCTCGGCAATCTCACTTTCGTCCTCGGAGATTGGACGAAAGGCACCGCAGCCGACCGGCGCGTTCTTCAGCCAGGCAACGACGAAGCCGCAACCCGGCGTCGGTGGGTCGTGCGGCTGAAGGACCGAGGCGTTCAATTCCGGGTAGAGAGCGCCCAGCTCACTCCAAAGTTTACCGACAAGCTCCAGCACCTCCGGCGCCGTTGGCTCCGCCCGCCGCACGACATACTTTGCTCCTCTCACCGGGTAAGCCCGACCCTTCCAGTACGCGGGCCTTCCCAAGAAGAACCGCAACAACCCAATCCACTGAATACCGAGCAGACCGAGAATGGCGACGGGATGCAAAATGACTCCCTGCCACGGGTGACGAAAGCGACGCATCGCCACCAAACGAGGCAGGAAGATAAACCCGCAGGCGAATACGCTCGCCCATCGCACACCACCTGAACCGCCGGCGATCAGAAGAAAAAACGGAAGCACCTGTCCGGCGAGCAGCAGGAACGTCATCGGCAGAATGACTCGCGGTGCGCCCAGGCCTTCGTGCGTATTCTTAGCCAGCCCCCGCCAGACTTCCGCGTCGCGTTGATACATCCGGCAGGTTGCGGAGTCGGTGGCGTCGAAAAGATCGGTCGTAAATCCGTGTTCGCGAAACTTCTTCGGCAGGGCCAACCCCTCGTGGATTCGCTCGCGAATTGCCGCGTGACCACCACAAGTCCGATAGGCCTCGGCCTCCGCGACAAAGAGTTGACCGCAACCAGCGCCGTAAGCGGGATGGCGCGAGCGGCGCATGCGTCGAAGCGGAAGAAAACCGAGAAGAAGAAAGTGGATGAGCGGAATCAACAACTGCTCCGAGAGCGTCACGGTTACCTCTCGTGGCACGCCGCTCGCCAATTGAGCCCCGGACTTTTCCAGGAATGCCGTCAGGCGCGGCGCGGAACCCGGCGCGAGTCGAACGTCGGCATCGACGAAAATCAGAATCTCCTTCCGCGCGGCAGAGGCGAGCTGAGCGCAGGCGAAGTTTTTTCCGCACCAGCCCGAGGGCAATGGATCGCCCCGCAGGAGACGCACCCGCGATTCCTCCGCGGCTAATCGCCTAACGATCTCGGCCGTGTGATCACGCGAGCCATCGTCGAGCACCAGCACTTCGTCCGCCCCGCTCTGCAAGGCCGCGCGGACGGCCTGCTCGATTCGCTCCTCCTCGTCCCGAGCCGGGATCAACACCGACGTGCGGCGAGTCGAGCGACCAGCAGCAGGGGCCGGACGATAAAGTCGCAGATTGACGAGAAAGAGCAGCGCGGGCGCGGCCGCACAAAGGAGGGACAAGCCCGCGACCCAGATCATAGGCGACCATGATCGGCGCGAAACGCTTGACCGCGCAAGCGAGCTCGCAGCCAGCGCCAGAAATCATAAGGTCGGCTGACACCGCTCCGGCCTCTCCGCAAGGTTCTCCACTCCGCCCGATCGCGCCGCTCCGCCGCCGCGGCCAACGCTCGCTGGGTGTTCGCCAGTTGATCCGCCAACGTCCGGCCATCTCCGGCGGGCGTCGGCTCGCCAAACGCGAGCAGAATCTCTGGCTTTCGCTCCTCCCAGAAGGTGTATTCGATCGCCAGCGGGAGGAACAAGACACCGGGCAGATCTCTTCGCAGGCGCTCGATCCCAGGCGCGAGAATCAACGGGGAGCGGACATCGGCAAATTGACCCTGCGGCGTAAGGAAAAGCGCGTTCTCCGGCTTCTCCAAAATCACACGGGACGTTTTGAGAAATTGCGCCGCGCCCCGCGCCGTCCCCTGCTCGACCGGGAAAAAGCCGATCTTCCTCAGGAAACGATAACGTTCCAAAGCGGCCGCATTGATGGGAGCGAAAGCGGAACGTTGTCGGAAGAATTCCGTGCGCAAAGAGAGGCAGACGAGCGGATCCCACCAGGCCGCGTGATTGAGAAAGACGACGAGCGGCCCCGGCGGATCGTTAGGCACCGATCCCAGCAGTCGAACGGAATGGAAATGTCTCCCGAGATAAGACGACGCGTAGCGGGAAAAGAACGCGAGCAGCGTGGGCGAGATTTCCGGCAGCTGGACCGAGGTTTTCACGCCGCCTCGGCGGCGCGCGGCCGGCGGCCGGCACCGGTTGGCGCGTTCTTCGGCATGCCGCCAAAATCCCGATCGATCGCATCGGCCGCGATCCAACCCGACATCAGGACCATCGGCATGCCGGGACCAGGATGGGCCGCACCGCCGGCGAGATAAAGGCCGCGCACGTCGGGGCTGCGGTTGCTCGGCTTGAACGCGCCAAATAAACGGCCATGGCTGGCGATGCCGTAGATCGCGCCGTTGAGCACGCGGTAACGCTCGTGAATGTCCTGCGGCGTGAGCGCGCTCTCGGTCACGATTTGGTCCTCGAGTTCGAGGCCCGCCGTCCGCCGGAGTTTTTCCAGGATCACACGGCGATAATCCGGCAGGATCTTTTTCCAATCGTGATGCTCTCTCAGGTAGGGCGCATGGACCAAAACGTAAAGGGCCTCCCCACCCTCAGGCGCGACCGTCGGATCGCTCCGAGCCGGTGCGCAAACGTAGCAGGTGGGATCGGGCGCCGGCTCGCCCCGGCGATAAATGAAGTCGAACTCCTCATGCGGATCGCGCGAGAAAATGAAATTGTGATGGAGCAACTGGGCCGGCTGCCGCTTCAACCCGAGATAAAGTACGACCCCCGAGCAGGCCGGTTCGTAACGCCGCCGCCGCTCGAATTTCTTTACCCCGCCAAGCAACTCGCGATGGGTCCGGACCGCGTCGGAGTTGGAAACGACCGCATCCAACCTAACGATCTCGCCGTCTTCCAACTCCAGCCCGCTGACCGCGTTTGCTCTCGTCTGGATCCTCCGCGCTCCCCGCCCGGTGTGAATTTCCACCCCCAGCTCCAAAGCCAAATCGCGGAGGGCGCGCGGTATTTCCACCGTCCCGCCGCGCGGGTATGAAATCCCTTCGCTCGTCTGCATATGCGCGATGCCGCAGAGGACGGCGGGCGACGCGTCCGGTGCCGAGCCGACGTATTGCGTAAAGTGGTCCACCATCTGCGCGACTCGCTCGTCCGGGATAAAGCTCCGCACCGTGCTGGCCACACTCCGACCCATTCGCATCGCAAGGACGTCGCTCAGGGTGCCGGCCTGGACCATGTTCCCGGCGTTAAACATGTCGCGCAGACCGCCCACCGGGCGATAAAAAAACCAGTTTCGCGAGATGCGATGCAGACGCTCGGAGAGCTGGAGGAAACGCTCGTAGCCCGCGGCCGAAGTGGTGCGAGGAGAGAATCGGGTCAGTGCGCTGGCCATCCGACCCTGGTCCGAATGCAAATCAAGCGTCGTGCCGTCGTCAAAAAAAGACCGCCACTGGGGATCCAGCCTAACGAGATCGAGTGAATCCTCCAGATCGCGTCCTGCTTCCGCAAAGATCCGGCGCAAGACCGACGGCAAGGTCACGATAGTCGGCCCCATGTCGAAACGGAACCCGTCCTGTTCGAGCACCGCGGCCTTGCCGCCGAGCCATTCGTTGCGCTCGTAGAGAACAACTGAATAGCCGCGGGCCGCCAGGGTGCAGGCCGAGGCTAAGCCTCCCAGGCCACCTCCGATAATTCCAATTCGTTTCATCGGCTCGAAGTCGCGGCGGTCGTATCGACCGGAGCGGGTTTGGCACTTTCGGGTCTGCCCATGGCGGGTGACGCGCCAGCCGCGGGACCACGCTGACGCGCGGCGCGCCAGAAGTCGCCTAACGATTTGATTCGTGACCAACCGCGGCCGTAGGCCATTTGGATGTAGGCGGCGAAAATCGCCTCGTCGCCCCTCTTGGCCTCGTCGAGGTGCGGCAGCCAGCGACCGCGACGGAGGGAGACGGCCTGCGGGTAGGTCATCTCCAGTAACCCCTCGGCACCGCGCGTGCTACCGAAGCCGCTCTGGCGCACTCCGCCAAACGGAAAACGCGGGTCAGCCGTCGGCACGATGAGATCGTTGATCGTGACAAAACCGGTGGGCATCTGCCGCGCCAAAGCGCGAGCCCCATTCTCGTCGGCGGAAAAGATCGAAGCGCCCAGTCCGAACTCGTTCTCCTGCACGAGGAGAAGCGCAGCGTGATCGTCGGCAAATGCGGTCACCTCCAGATCTTCGAGCCCGAGCTGACGGAGACGACTGGTGAGGCCGATGGAAACGGTTTCATGAGCCAGAACGGCTTGCGGAGCCGTGCAGGTAGCCCCGGCATTGAGCCGCCGGCCGAAGGCGATCGCTTTCGCCGCGCGTTCCAGATCGGCGTCGTGCCTAACGACAACGAAATCGCAGCCGGAGAGTTCAAAAACACCGGGGGTATTATATTCCGCGAGCCGGCCGAGGAAATCGCGGCCGTTCTCCGAGGAGCCAGTAAAGATTACCTTGTCGACCCCGGCTTCGACCGCCTGGCGGGCGGTGGCGGGCGTTTCGGGCAAGATCTGAATGAGATCGCGGTCGACCGAATCCAGGCCGCGAAGCTTTTCCACCAGCCAGTTCATCGGCACTGTCGAGTTTTCCGCCGGCTTCAGGAGCACGGCGTTGCCAGCCACGATCGCCTGCAGGCACTGTACTGCCGGAAGGAAGAGCGGGTAATTGCCCGGACCGACCACCAGGACGACGCCGAAAGGTCGGCGTTCCACGACAAAAGAGCTCCCGTGTAGCCAGAGGGGACGTCCGCGCGCGCCGAATTTCTTCGCGCGCAGGAGCCGGCGCGCATTTCGCTCGAGGAAACGACAGGCATCGAGCAGGGGCACCACTTCCGCGGTTAGTTTCTCGGCCGTCGGCCGTTCGTTAGGCGCAGCCGCCAGGGCGGCGAGTTCGGCGGCGTGACCGGCGATGGCACAGCGCAGGTGCCGGATCACGACGAGCCTCTGCCGCAGGGTGGTGGCTAACCAGCGCCTTTGCGCCATCCGAGCTGCCGCCATCGTCTCCTTCACGCCGCAGCTTCCTCCAGCGGCAATTCGAGCGGCAAAGCGAGTGCGGAAATGCCCAAGTCCTGCAAGAGCAGCCGCGAGCTGATTCGAGCCGATTCGAAAATTACCGGCAACCCGCTCCCCGGATGCGTCCCGCCGCCGACCAGGTAGACGCCGTCGACGTCCTCAAAACGATTATGCGGCCGCAGATGGAGGAGCTGCCGAAGATTGTGGGACAAATTGAAAGTCGCGCCGCGATGGATTTCGTACTGCTGATCCCAGTCGTTAGGCGTGAGCACGCGCTCAAAGCGGATCCGCGACTCGAGATCGGTGAAGCCAGCTTTGGCCGCCTGTTGCAGGACGAGGGCCCGGAAGCGTTCCTTCTCGCAAGACCAATCCACGTTGGCATGCTGATGGGTCACCGGCGCGAGGCAGTAGATCGTGCTCATTCCACGGGGCGCGAGGGAATCATCACTGACCGAGGCGTTTTGAATGTAGAAGGATGGGTCTGCCGAAAGGACATGCCGGTTTTCGATCTCCTCGAGATTCCGGGTGTAGTCGGCCGAAACGTAAATGTTGTGATGCGGCAGATCGTAGCGCCCCTCGATCCCAAGATAGAGCATGAAGGTTGAACAAGAGAACTTTTTCGTCGCCATCCGGCGCCGGTTCCAGCGGCGCAACTTGTCGTTAGGGAAAAGGCGCTCCATGGCCCGGGCGAAATCGGCATTGAGCACGACCGCGTCCGCCCGATAAACCCCGCGCGCAGTCCGGACGCCGGTGGCGCGCCGCCCCTCGAGCAGAACTTCCTCGACCGGCTCATCGAGCTGAATTTCCACCCCCATCCTCCGCGCCACGCGGGCGAGCGCGGCGCTCATGGCTCCGCAACCGCCCACGGGGTGAAAGACGCCGTATTCGTATTCCAGAAACGAGAGAATGGAAAAAAGACTCGGGCAGCGAAAGGGCGACATGCCGAGATATTTTGACTGGAAGGAGAAAGCGAGCCGGATGCGTTCGTCGGAAAAGAAGTTGCGGAGATAGCCGTCGACCGATTGATGCGGGCGCAGCATCGGGAGCAGCTTGAGGATGCGCCTGGTCAGGATGTCGCTCCAACCCTCGAATTCATTCTCGAGACAGGGCTGCATGAGTTCGAGTTTGCGCCGGTTATCCTCGAGGAAACGACTGAAGCCGGGGGCGTCGTTAGGCGCGAGCGCGCCGATTTGCCGCTCCATCTCTGCACGATCGGGCGTACAGTCCATCTGCCCACCCTGGCCAAAGATGAGCCGGTACTGCGGATCGAGCCGGATCATCTCCACTTCCGCCGCGAGCGAGGTCCCGGCGGTCCGAAGGATCTCGTCGAGCACGCGCGGGTAGAGGAAGAAGGTCGGGCCTAGATCGAATTTGAAGCCTGCCGCCTCGATGGTGGAAGTGCGGCCGCCCACGATCGGGAGCCGCTCCAAGATGCGCACCCGCACGCCAGCGGCGGCGAGGAGGATCGAGGCCGCGAGCCCGCCCGGTCCCGCGCCCACGATGACCACTTCTCGCGTAGCGGCGGCGCGCGTCGGAAACACAGGTCTCGGGTTATGATGATACATTTACCCGTTCTCCGGCTGGGCACCCGAAACGGATTCACCCGTCTTGAGATATCGTGGGATAACGATCGCGAATCGAGCCGGGACCATGTAGCCCGGACCTGCGGAAGCTCGTTCCTCCGAGCGCCGCGCTTCCGCGCGTTTAAGTCACCTCGGGTTACGGCTTTTGGGACGCAGGTAGAGAGTCCCGTTATTGAAATCGAAGATTGCGCCGTGGCGGCCCAGATACTCGGCGCCGAGCAGGCCGACCGCCGACGGTTTTCCCCCGCCGCCCAGGAGCTCGGGATCGAGTTCGGTCACGGTGACACTGGCGTTTTTGATCAAGAAGTCGCCGACCTTGAACTCCGGAAATTGCGTGACCCGAATCGGTCGCGCCTTCGTTCCGAGCCCCCGCGCGTAAGCGCCGGTGTTGTAGCCGCCAAGACGCGCTTTCCTGGCAAAAGCACCATCGAGCGTGGTAAGGAAGGCGCCGGTATCCACGATCAGCTGACAAGCGGTCCCATTGACCACCGCTTTCACGCGCAAATGGCTCTCGATGAAATCGAGGTCGACCGCCGTGTAGCCTTGCTTGGTGAGGATGGAATTGATCCCAGCGGAGACGCCTTTTTGCCCGCCGCCGGGATGAACCAGCAGCAAGTGATTCGCCAGGTCGAGGACAGCGCCATACTTCACCATCTCGCGCAGGCCAAAGAGTCCGTCTGAGGAGCCATACGTCCGATAAAGGCCGCTCTCCGCGTCGGACAGAACGGCGGCTTTGACGTTCATTAGCGTGCAATTGCCCATCGCCAATTTCGCGATGGAAGTGACGGCGACCTTTTCCTTTCCCTTCCCGAAGGCGCCGTGGACTTGATGCTCGGTGTCCTTGATTTGGAGGCCAAATTTCTTCACCGTCGCCCGGAACATGACCGTGGTCGGCGCGCCGGTATCGATCGTCAGATCACCGGCCTTTCCGTTGGCGTTCACCGGCAGCCGATACGTATTTTGATGGGCAATGAACTGGGCCCCGGCGTAGCCGTGGGAGACGACATAGGCATCCATCTGGCTCAGGGCGACGCCGCCTCGCAGGAGCCGCGTGGCAGTGAGGACGAGAACCAGGAGGCAGATGGGAACCACGGATGATTTACGCATGCAGGCAGGAAATAGACGGACCTCGCCGGAGGGTCAACGCCAGTTTCTACTTTCCGCCGACCGAGAAGAGCGGTTCCAATTCCTGCCCGGGCTGCCTATGATCGCGGGATGAAGCAGCACCATTTTCTGCGCGGCGCGCGCGTCTACCTTTCCGGGCCGATGGATTTCGTCGCCTCACGCGCGGACGAGAAGAAACTCGGCTGGCGGAATCGGGTCGGCGATTTCCTCCGCGCGCACGGCGCGATTGTCTTCGATCCGTGGTTCAAGCCAGCCGTGCGGGGCGCGCAAGAATACGGACTCGAGGATATCAACACGATCGAGGTGCGCGACGAGTGGACCTTCGCTCAAGGCCAGGCGGGCGACGAAAAGCGCTCCGCCTGTGCCGATAAATTCTGGGAAACGCTCCATATCGATCTGCGCATGGTCGATACGAGCGATTTCACTATCGCCTTCGTTCCGACCAACATCTACAGCGTCGGCACGGTGCACGAGATCGTGCTCTCGCGCCTGCAGTGGAAGCCGGTGCTCTTCGTTAGTCCGCCGGTCAGCTTCCCGGCGCTCGCACTGTTGCGCACGCATCTCGAGCAAAGCAAGGACGTGCATGCGCTGCAACTGCTCGACCGGCTTGTCTCGGATGTGCCGATCAAACCGAATCCAAAAGCCATTCCGAGCCTCTGGTATATGCCGCTGGTCGGGAGCGGAAATTTTTTCGACGGCTTCGGTTTCGCCGAATATCGGGAAAAATTCAGCTGGGCGGAAATCCCGATGGATGAACGGGAGAAACTGCAGCCGCCAGAAAACCCACTGCTCCCCTTTCTCGAACGCCTGACTCACGAGCTTCCGCGGCGCTGGGATAATCGGCTCAAAAAATACGTGCCGAACGATGACTGGCTGCTTTGGGAGCTGGATGAACCAAAGTCCGACGGAACGACCGTCCAGCAGGCGCACGAGAACGGCGAACCGCCAAAATAATTGCAGCGCTACGACGTGATCGTGATCGGCGGCGGTGCCGCCGGCCTGATGGGCGCGCTGACCGCCGGCCGGCGCGGGCGGCGGGTCGCGCTGCTCGAGCACAACGCACGCGTCGGGCTCAAGATCGCCCTCTCCGGCGGCGGCCGCTGCAACTTCACCAACCTGTTCGCCGCGCCGGAAAACTATCTTTCCGGTCATCCACGCTTCTGTGCTTCCGCCCTGGCGCGTTATACGCCTAGCGATTTCATCGCCCTCGTCGAGACGCACGGGATTTCTTATCACGAGAAAAAACTGGGCCAGTTATTTTGCGATTTCAGTTCGCGACAGATCATCGAGATGCTGCTGGCCGAGTGCGCAGCCGCGGAGGTGGACGTGCGGTGCGGTTGCCGAGTGGATTCGGTCACGCGGACGGAACGCTTTTCATTAGGGACGAATCGAGGTCCGCTGGAGTGCGATTCGTTGGTCATCGCGAGCGGTGGTTTGTCGTTCGCTAAACTGGGCGCCTCCGATTTCGGCTATCGCCTCGCGAAACAATTCGGGCTCAAGATCGTGCCGCCGCGTCCCGGTCTGGTCCCGCTGACGCTTTCACCACAGGATAACTTCGCCGAACTGAGCGGAGTCGCCCTGCCGGTCGCCGCGCGCGCGGAGGGCGCATCCTTTGCCGAAGCGATGCTGCTAACCCACCGCGGCCTGAGCGGTCCGGCCATTCTGCAAGTCTCTTCTTT
>JALYOR010000317.1 GCA_030856765.1 Verrucomicrobiota bacterium
TCGTGCTCATCACCTCCCGTTCCGTGCAACATGAGCAGCGTGCGGCCCGACGAGCCGGGCACGAACTGATACGCAAAATCCAGTTCGTTGCCCATCAGGCCAGAACCTCCGCGATCGCTTCCACCACCGATTGCTGCATCTCGCGGGTTAGTTCCGGGTAGATCGGAAGCGCCAGCGTCTCGCGCGCGGCCCGCTCCGTCTCGGGCAGATCGCCGGCGCGATACCCCAGCGCCTCGAAGCATTTTTGCTCATGCAGGCCGAGCGGATAATAAATGGCGGAGCCAATTCCTCGCCCTCCCAGATGTTTCTGCACCGCGTCCCGTTGCGGCGTGCGGATGACGTACTGATGATAGATATGATGATTCGTTAGGCCGCGATCGCGGTAGGGCTCGGCCGGAAGGGTTAATTTATTCGTCAAGCCACGATCCCGGAATTCCTCGCGATAAATATCCGCCACCTTTCGCCGCGCCGCCGACCAGTCGTTGAGATGCGGCAGCTTTACCTTCAAGATCGCAGCCTGGATCGCATCGAGCCGGAAGTTGCCGCCGATCACGTGATGAAAATAGCGGGGCTCCATCCCGTGCTGGCGATAGACGCGAAAGCGTTCCGCCAGTTCGTTATCGTCCGTCACGATCGCGCCGGCGTCGCCGGCCGCCCCGAGATTCTTCGAGGGATAAAAGCTGAAATATCCCGCCGCGCTCATGGTGCCCGCCTGTCGGGCCCGGCCTTCCTTGGCTGGATATTCGGCCCCGATGGCTTGGGCCGCGTCTTCGATCACGGTGAGCGAATAAGCGGCCGCGATCTCGTTGATCGCGTCCATGTCGCAAGCCAACCCAAAGAGATGTACCGGCACGATCGCGCTGACGGTGCGTCCCGCGGCATCGACCCACTGGCCTTCGGCGATGCGTTGGCAGCGGGCGAGAAAATCAGCGATCGCGGCCGGCGAGATGTTGAAAGTTACCGGATCAATATCGACAAAGATCGGCGTCGCGCCGACCCGCGCGATGCAGCCGGCGGTCGCAAAAAAAGTGTAGGCCGTGGTGATGACGGCGTCGTTAGGCCCGATCTCCAGCGCCATCAGGATATCGAGCAGGGCGTCGGTGCCGGAGGAAACTCCGACCGCCAGCCGGGCGCCGCAGTAGTCGGCCAGCGCCTTTTCAAATTCCTCCACCTTCGGACCGAGGATGAAACTTTGCGTCCGCAGAATCTCGTCCAGTTCCTGGCGGATCGGCTCCGCCAGCAGCCGGTATTGTTCGCTCAAGTCGAGCAAGGGCACGCGCATCACGCTACCGAAGCATGGCTGGCCCATTCTGGCGAACGCGACCGTGGCCCGGGTCCGAGATGGTCGGGTTCCGGTCGTTGACCGCAGAGAGTCAGTAAGTTAACCTCCGCCCGTGGGTCTCATCCGCAGTCTCTTTTGGTTCCTGCTCTTCGTGTTTTTCACGTTCAGCTTCGTGGTGCTGTTTGAATACGGCACGACCGACTTCGTTGCGGGGTTCCAAAAGGAACTCTCCCGGGTCACCAGTTACGTGCAGAACACGATTCAGGCACCCAAGAAAAAGACCGACGACGCCAAGCCCTAGGCGGGTCGTTAGTCGACGAATTCCAGCTCGCCGGCCGGCGGGACAAATCCGCCTTCGCTGCCCGCGCGGAGGAATTCCCGGATCGCCGCGCGCCCGCTGTCGCCATAGTCGCGGGTGTAGTCGTTGACATACATCCCGATGAATCGACCGGCGAGGTCCGCATCCATGTCGCGCGCATAAGGGAGCGAGTGGCGGACCGCAGCGTCGCGATGGGCGAGTCCGTAATCGATGCTTTCGCGGATGATCTCGGAGAGATCGTGCTGCACTTCCGGGGCCAGGCCTTTGCGCAGAACATTTCCGCCTAACGGCAAAGGCAGGCTGGTCTTCTCCTTCCACCAGGTGCCGAGATCGAGCAGTTTTTTGAAACCGGCCGCGGCATAGGTAAGCTGGCCTTCGTGAATGATGAGACCGACGACGGCGTCCCCGCTCTTCACGGCATCGAAGATCTGATCGAACGGCACGACGACGTGCTCGAATTCCCCGAGGAAAAGTTGCAGGGCCAGATATGCGCTCGTCATTTTCCCTGGCACGGCGATCAGGCGGCCGCGCAGCCATTCGCGCAACTCATCCGGATTCTCCGCGGTCGGTGCACTCGGATCGGTCGCCACCAACATTGGACCGTAGCCATCGCCCATGCTCGCGCCGCAAGGGAGCAGGGCATAACGATCGCTCACGTAAGCGTAGGCGTGGATGGAAATGGCGGAGATATCGAGGTCGCCCCGCATCGCCCGTTCGTTCAGCATCTGAATATCCTCCAGCCGATGCTCAAATTCGTAACCACGGAGGTCGATCTTGTGCTCGGCCATCGCGTAAAACATGAAGGCATCGTCCGGATCGGGAGAATGGCCGAGAGTGAAAATGTGCGTTTCCGAAGACACGGCGCACACGCTACGCAGCCGCGCCGCGTTGTCACCCCGGTCCGCCGTAGGACGGAGAGCTGTAACGCAGGCCGCGCAGCGGGCGAGGCCGGGCTTTCAAACCTCCCTTTTGCGATAGACGCCTTCCCAATCCCGAGGACGCCCTGCAACTGCGAGGTCCCTCGCCGTGCTGCGCCGGCTCGGGATGACAACGTTTTATCCCAGCGCCACACCACCAGCAAACTTCGCGACAAGGCCCCACTCTTTGCGTCCCCCCCACGCTCGGTTTAACCGTATCCCCGTGGATCACCCTTTCGCCAAAAGCCACCAACTGGCCTGCCCGGATTGCGACGCGCTTCTCGAACTCGCCTCGCTCGACGTCGGCGAAAAAGCGATCTGCCCGCGCTGTGCCGCGACGCTCCAGGTCCACCAACGCAATTCGCTCCACCGCACCGCGGCCTTCGCGATGGCGGCGGCGGTTCTCTTCCTCGTCGCGAATAGTTTCCCTTTTCTCACTCTGCGGGTCGGGTTTCGCCAAAGCGAGATGCACCTCTGGCAAAGTGCCGTCGGCCTGGAAGAAGACGGTTCGCCTTATCTGGCGGGCGCGATTTCGCTCTTCATCGAGCTGGCGCCCGCGCTCCTCATCGGCGGCCTCCTTTATCTTGTGCTCCCGCTCCTCTGGGACCGGCGCTGGCCGGGGGCGATTTCGATTTGTCGCGCCGTCATCTGGGCCCGGCACTGGAACATGGTCGAGGTTTTTCTGGTCGGCGTTCTCGTTAGTCTGCTCAAGCTCGGCAAGCTGGCCACGCTCACCATCGGCACTTCCTTCTGGGCTTTCATCGCTCTCATTTTTTGTCTGACCGCCGCCCTCGCCTCGATTCATCCCCGGGAACTTTGGGCCCGCCTGGAGGCGCCGGAATGACCAACTCCTTCGCGCCACGCTCCGCCGCCGCGCGCGGGCTCGCTCTCTGCGAGGTCTGCTCGCTCGTTTCGCCGGTAAGGGCAAAGCGCTGCCCGCGTTGCGGCAGCCGGCTTCATCTCCGCTTGCAGAACAGCCTGCAACGGACCTGGGCGCTCACGATCGCGGCGACCATCCTCTATTTTCCGGCCAATCTCCTCCCGATCCTGCGGGTCGATTCCGTCACGGGCGACTACGCCAACACGATCATGGGCGGCGTCGTGCAGTTTTGGCAGGAGGCAGATTATCCGGTCGCGATCATTATTTTTAGCGCCAGCGTTGTGA
>JALYOR010000318.1 GCA_030856765.1 Verrucomicrobiota bacterium
GCGTGCTCAACCGGTTGCTGCGCGAGGCCTTTCAAGTCAATCCGCCTCCCATGTCAGCCAATAAGCGGCTCAAGCTTTTCTACGCCACCCAGCCGCGCAGCGAAAACCAGACTCTAGCGACCCCCGAATTCGTTCTCTTCGTCAACGATCCGAATTTGTTAGGCGACACTTATGCCCGTTATTTGGAGGCGCAGATCCGCGCGGCGAAGCCGTTTCCTGGCCTCCCTCTGATGTTGAATTTCCGTCCGCGCACGGAAACCGGAGATCGCTCCGCCAGCCGGCCTGTCAAGCCGGCAAATTCCTCCCGACCGGGGTCAGCGACCCCGGCTACAAATGCACCCACTTCTTCGCGGACGCGCGCTCCTGGATCGCGGCCAGCACGCGCTGGGCGGCGAGGCCGTCGGCAAAAGTAGGCGCGACATTCCTCCGCGCGACGACCGCCCTCACGAAATCGGCCACCGTGTGCACGAAGCTGTGTTCGTAGCCGAGCAGGTGGCCGGGCGGCCACCACGCTTCGAGATAAGGATGCGATCGTTCGGTTACGATGATGTCGCGAAAGCCGCGCGCTGTTTCCGCGTCGCCGCTCCGATAAAATTGGAGCCGATTCATCCGCTCGAGATCGAAAACGAGCGAGCCAGCGCTGCCGTTTATTTCGATCGTTAGGCCGTTCTTCCGCCCGGACGCCAGACGGGTCGCTTAAAACGTCCGATCATCGAGACCGCGTCATCGACCGTCACTTTGCCGCGCCCTTTCTTTGCTCCCGCGAGGGGACGTTGTTTGATGAAGGTTTCCAGCGTGGCGCAGACCTCGCGAAATTCTCCCACCAGATAGCGACCGAGGTCGATCACATGCGAACCAAGATCGCCTAACGAACCGGAGCCGGCCGCGCCCGCTTGCAGACGCCAGACGAGCGGGGATTGCGGATCGACGATCCAATCCTGCGCATAGCGGGCGCGGAAGTGAAAGATCCGGTCGCCCAGTTCACCGCGCGCGATCATCTCCTGCGCGAGGGCGAGCGCGGGCACTCGCCGGTAATTGTGGCAGACCATGTTCACCACCCGCGCCTTGCGCACCGCCGCGACCATCTGCTCGGCCTCAGTCACGTCCAGAGCCATCGGCTTCTCGCAGAGAATCGCTTTCCCGGCGGCCGCCGCCGCGAGAGCGATTTCGGCGTGGGAATCGTTGCGAGTTGAGATGTCGATCAGGTCGATCTCCGGGTCGTCGATCACCGCGCGCCAGTCGGTCGCGCTCTTCTCCCAACCGAAGTCGGTTGCCGCTTTTTTCACCGCGCGGGCGTCGCGGCCGCACAGCGTGCTCAAGGCAATATTGACTGGAAGATCAAAAAAGCGGGGCGCCTGCCGCCAGGCGTTGGAGTGGATTTTGCCCATGAAGCCGTAGCCGATCAGGCCGACGCGCAAGCTTCCAGCTTGCGCGATTCGTTAGTCGGGGGAGCGCACGTGCCTCGCCGAAAACTTCTTTACGCACCACGCCCCCGCTCTTCGTGAAGCGCGCGAGGCGCCACGCTTCGGCACCCGAGGCGCATGCGCTCCCCAGAGGTTGGCCGGCAAGCTGGAGGCTTGCCCTACGGGAAACGGAAGATGCTGAGGAAGGCGACTTCGAGAGCAAGCGCCTCCTGGATATTGCGGCCGAGGTGATCGCGCAATTCTTCGAGCCGGCGGAGCCGTCGCAGGATTTCCGATGTCGTTAGGCGACGCGCCATCGCCTCTGTCCCCGCGCTCGCTTTCGGCAACTCCCGCGCCGCCACTGCCGTGCTGGCGCGCAGGACATCGCCCCACCAGAGAAAGAGCGTCTCGATCAGTTGGGTGCGCCGTTGCAGATAGACGCTCTCCGTCATCGCCTTGTAATGATCCTCGCGATTCTCCAGCCAGGCGCCGTCGGTAGTCTGCTTATAGCGCTTTTCTTCTTCCTTGAGAGCCGCCGCATTCTCTTCCTGAATGCTCTGCCGGATCTGGTTGAGGAGCCGCTGGCAGCCTTGCACCAATCGATAGGCTTCGTGCACGCTCCCGGCGGGCGCAGACTCGAGCCCGTCGAGCAAATTGAGCAGGGTCAGCTGTTCCTCGGAAAGCTGCGGGTCGACCGGCGGAGCAAGTGGGATCTCGATGCAACGCGACAAGATGGTGTCGGGCAGAACTTCCGGAATCGAGCTCAGCAGGAGCAGAAGCGAATTGTTAGGCGGTTCTTCCAGCGTCTTGAGAAAAGCGTTGGCGGCCTGGAGCACCATGCGGTCTGCCTCGGAAATCAGCGCGACTTTGCGCCG
>JALYOR010000325.1 GCA_030856765.1 Verrucomicrobiota bacterium
CTTTAGGGGCTCGCTTCAGTTATTAAAAACACAATACTGACGTAAACCTGAGGAATGGTGACGTCGGTGACATTCGACTGGCCAAAGGTGGCGACATCCGCCTCGCTGTTCGGCACCGTATTCGGCATCCAATTCGCGGCGGTGTTCCAGTCGCCGCTGGTGGGGTTTTGATTCCAGGTGGCGCTGCCTGCTTTGGTGGCGGGTGAGGTGGCCAGCAGAAGGAGACCGAAGGATCCGAGCGCCAGCGTCCGCCGGAGGAAACGAGGTGTTTTCATGGCCTCTTTGCTACCCAAGGCGGGGGCGGAAAGTCGAGCCTTTTCGGCCTCAGGGCCATGGGCGGGTTTCATCAGCCTTCCGCTTGGGCTGCGAGACGGGGTGGCGATTTTGGCGTTGACTTCGGCAGCGCTGCGAAGTCTGTCGAGCGACGGGACGGAGCAACGCCATGACGTTCCCGAGGAAAGCGAAAATTTTGCTTCCCTTTTCGTTGGGCAGCAGCCTAACATCCGCCCCGCTGAATATGGATAGCATCATTGAATCAAGGGAGCTGCAGATTGAGCGAAAATTTTTCTCGATCGATCTGCGCGAGAACGGGCGTGGACGCTTTTTGCGTATCACGGAAGACAGCCAGGGACATCGCAATGTCATCATCGTGCCGATGTCGGGCGTGGATGATTTCGCCGACGCGATCGACGATGTGCTGGCGGGCGAGCCGGCGGCGCAGGATTAGCGCGGAGGCTTTGCGGGCGGGAGTCGGGGCCGGTTCCGCGAAATAAAGTAGTGACGCGCGATTGATCCGCTCGCATCATCCCGCCAGCCCCGGCGAGTTTCGCCGGCCGCAGCACCCAGGAAATAATCAGCTATATGGCGGAGGAGGAAAAACCGGATCCCAATTCGCCCGGCCGGGAAAGGGAGAGGAGCTCGCGCCGGCGGGGAATCAGCCCCGAGCAACGCCGTTTCCTCAATCAGCCGCGTTCCTTGCCGAGCGAGGCGGAGACCAAAGCCGAACCGAAGCCCACGCCGCCGCCCCCCGCCCCGAAACCGCCGCCCCGAAGAGTTTCGCCTGCGCCTGGCCCTCAATTTCCTCCGGAACAGGACGTGCCATTGGCGGAGGCCGGGCCGGAGGAAGCCGAGCGGGCGAAAAGAGCGCCCGCGGTCGCGGCGCCGCTCGTGCCGGCCGATCGATCTGGGCGCCTCATCGAATTGCAGCACGCCTTCCTCATCATGGGTGGGATTGCTCTCCTGGCACTGGCCTTCTACGGCGGGACGAAACTCAATTATCTCCGCTATCTTCTCGCCACGCGGCATCAGCCCGCGCTACCGGCGGAGGGGCCTGATAAGTTTGCCGACCTTGCCGCGGAAGACCTGGTGAAGCAGGCGCTGGTGGCGGAAGAGGAGGGCCGGTGGGACGATGCAGTCGAGCGCTTCATGGCGGCGAAGCGAAAGGATCTTGGGCACCGCGGCATTTTATACCGCGTGGGGAAAATTCTTTACGATCACCGTGAGTTTGCGGCCGCGGATCAGGCGTTCGAGCGAGCGTTGGCTTTTGGCGAGAACACCGAGGCGGCCAGTTTCTATCGCGGCTTGATCGCGGTGCGGAATCGCGATCTGTCGGCGGCGGAAGGCTTCTTCGACGCGGCGATCGCGGCGGCCCCGTTCGTCCCGGACTACCACTACTATGCGGGCGAGACGCAGCGGCTGGATCTAAAACCGAAGCCAGCGGAGCATTATTACGAGCGGGCGGCTCTGCTCGCCCGTAACGCCCAGGATGCGGCGGTTTGTCGGTTCAAGCTGCGGATGGCGCGGATCGAGGCGGCCGAGAGCGAGGCGGTGAAATTGGAGCTGGCCCGCCAGGAGGCGGCTGGTCCGCTCTCGGTCGATTGGCTAATGACGGCCGCCGCGCTCAAAATCCGCGAGAGTCACATCGACGAGGCCCGCGCGCTGATCCGGCAAGCGCGGGACGGGAAGTCGCCGGGATTGTTCGCATCGTGCGTCAACGATCTCTATTTTCGCGATCTTCCCCAGAAGTATCCGGAGCTGGCCGAGGTGTTGCACCTCGAGCTGGATTTGCAGGTCCCGTTCCCGAATTAAAAACGGATCGCGCCCCTAACGAGGGCTGAGCGAACGGCGTGAGCGGAAAATCAGGCGCGCCGACGGCGGCGAGCCAGGAAACCGAAGGCTACCGCACCGGTGCCGAGAAGCATCCACGAGGAAGGTTCCGGGACCGCAGTGAGGCGGAAATCAACCGCGCGAATCTTGAGCAGGAGGCCGTTCGGATCGGGATTTTCGGCGGTCTCTTTATCCGAAGAAGAAGTCCCGAAATTGAAATTCAATTGTCCCTGCCACGTGCCGCTGGAGGCGAGAGCGAAAGTGATGCCGTTGATCGTGCCCTGGTAATGTCCGATCCCGGGATTGATCGTGAGCTGGGTGCTGAAGGTTTGCGGAGATCCCATCACGATCGCTTGTGCGCCGATCGTTAGGGTGATCGGATCAGGCCGATCCAGATTGATGGTGAAATTATAGGCGATAGAGAAAACGTCGCCCGCCTGCGCGTTGTAGCCGCCGCCGAGCACAATGCGGGGCGAGGGAGTCGCGGGCGCTATTTTCGAATCGCCAAAGAGCCGCACGACGTCTCCCATGAATCCGGGAGGATTGTGGAAAAGCTCCGCGTCGATGTTGTTATCCGTGAAGGCGCTGTTGGGCAGGAAGCTGGGACCGGAATTGAAGGTCAGGGAGCCGGCAGTAGCGGTGCCGGCGAGCAGAGAAGCGGCCAAGACGATTCCAGAGAGGAGTAGAAGTATCTTTTTCAAAGTGAATCCCATTTGGGGCTTTTGCCAAGGTTGGGAGAATCGGAGGAACGGGTCAAGCATATTTATGCTTATTTTGTGTCTACAGTGCCCCGCCGGGTCTCCGGCAAAGAGGTCTGACTGGTGATCAGGGGAGCGAAGCGCGTCGGCGTGAGACCACGCGTTGACACCCGGGGCTCGCGTTCTAGCTTGCGCTTCCGTTGCAGTTTTCGAATAGAAAACCACTTCTCATGGCCACAAAAACCAAATCAATCCGCTCCAAAACCGCACCGAAATCCAAAGCCACGACCGCCAAATCCGCGGGCAAGAAGACGCGCAATGTCTATTATTTTGGCGACGGCAAAGCGGACGGCGCGGGCAGTATGAAGCCGCTCCTCGGCGGCAAGGGCGCGAATCTGGCCGAGATGACGCGCATCGGGTTGCCGGTGCCTCCCGGATTCACGATCACCACCGAGGTCTGCACTTATTTTTCCGAGAACAAACGCGCCTACCCCAAGGGACTGGAGGCGGAAGTCGAGGCCGCGCTCGCGAAAGTCGAGAAGTCGGTCGGCAAAAAACTGGGCGACAAGGAGCGGCCGTTGCTCGTCTCGGTGAGGTCCGGCGCGCGCGATTCGATGCCCGGGATGATGGACACGATTCTCAACCTCGGGATGAACGACACCGTGGTCGAGATCGTGGCGAAGAAGACGAACAACCCGCGCTTCGCCTGGGATTCGTATCGACGTTTCCTGCAGATGTATGGCGACGTGGTCATGGGGGTGCAAAAGCG
>JALYOR010000352.1 GCA_030856765.1 Verrucomicrobiota bacterium
TTCCAGGTCTTCCCGCCATCGATTGTTTTATAGAGGCCGCGATCGGGCGAGTCGCTCCAAAGCGCGCCCGGAACGGCGGCGTAAACCGTCTCGCTGCTTTTCGGACTAACGATGATCTGCGAAATGCGCTCCGAGTTGGGCAGCCCGCTCTTGTTCCAGGTTTCGCCGCCGTCGGTCGACTTGTAGATCCCGTCGCCGTACGAAGTGCTGTTACGAACCCAGGGCTCGCCTGTGCCGACCCAGACGTTCTTCGTGTCCTTCGGGTCGAGGGCGATCGCGCCGATCGATTGCACCGGCTGCTCGTCGAAGATTGGACGGTAGTTCGTGCCGCTGTCTTCCGATTTCCAGAGACCGCCGCTGGCCGCGCCGACATAGATGGTGAGTTTGCCCGATGGTTCGCGGGTCGCGGCGATGGAATCGACGCGGCCGCTCATCGCAGCCGAGCCGATGTTGCGCGCGTTCAGGCCCGAGATGGTGGCCGAGCTGTAAGGAATTTGCTGTCCGGCGGCGACGCTGACGAAGCCGAGGGTGGTAAGAAAGAGAAGGGTAAGGATACGCATGGCAGTAGCTGGTTATTTGGCGGCGGCTTTCGCTGGGAACTCGAAGATCGAGTCGTCGACCGGGACGTTGGCCTCGCCTTTTTCGAGGAGGGTTTTTTGTTTGTCGTTTGAGCCTTTGCCCCCGACCTCTGCGGAGAAGGGGAAGTAGACATTGCTTACCTTCTCGTAGTCGCCCAGGTCGGTCTCGATCTCGACCATGGCTCCCTGCTCGGTGCGTTGGTCGATGGTGCGGATCTCAAGGAAGTAATCCGGGTCGAGATAGACATAAGTGACGTCGCCGTTTTTCCGCTCGACTTTGAGCTTGTGCGCAGGTGTACCGTCGACGTCCTCAGTCCCGAGGTAAATGACTTTCTTGCCCTGCTCTTTCCAGTTTTCGAGCGGGCCGCCGATCTCGGCTGATTCGATGAGAGATTTTGATTCGTCGGCCGACATTCTCTCGGGATCCTTGCGGCCTTGGAACGGATAAATCTTCCAACCGTCCGTGCCGTTGTAGGCCTGGACCAGGGTCATCCCCTGGAGGACCGCTTCAGTCCGCACTTTGTCGGGGCGCTTGAATGTTTGCGTGGCTTTCAATTCCATCTGCCCCTGGTTGAGGAGCGCTTTGCCCTCGAAGCGGATTGTCTTGATCTCCTCGAGTGCCGCGGCGCCGCCTTTGGCTTCCAGATTTTTCGCGACTAATTCGTCCACGGTTGGAGTCGACGAAGGGCTTTGAGCGTGCAGGGCTGGCAGTAAGAGCAGCCCTGTGAGCAAGAAAAGAGAGAAGCGTAATTTCATAAGCAAACAAAGAAGCGATCGAGAGGCGATCGCGCCGCAGCCTGATGCAAGCGTTGTGCCAGTGCAAGTGGCTAGTTGAAACTGTCTCCGGCACAGTGGTTTGAGAGAATAAGAATCCGTTGGACTAACGAATGAGGCGTTTCGAAAACGGGATTCTAGTCACCCAATTCTGGGCGGGAATAAAGTATGTTGGTTTTCTCAGCGCCTGTCATCCCGAGCTGCGCAAACGGCGAGGGGCCTCGTGGGCGGTGAATCGGTTTGGTGGCTTGGAAAATCGAATGTGCCACTGCGAGGTCCTTCGCCGCGCTCCGCCGGCTCAGGATGACAGGAGAGAGCGGGCGGCGTTCGCACCCAAGGCCAACGGTCTGTTTTATCCCATGTAGTAGCCGCCGTTCACGTTCAGGACGTGGCCGGTGATGTAGCTCGCCATCGGCGAGGCGAGGAAGAGCGCGGCGTCCACGATCTCGTGCGCGTCGCCGAGTCGGCCTAACGGAATCTGCTTCTTGAAGTTTTCTGTCACTTCATCGGGCATCCCTTTGCTCATCCCGACGTCGATGAAGCCGGGGGCGACCGCGTTCACTGTGATCTGCTGCCGGGCCAGCTCGCGGGCCGAGACTTTGGTTAGGGCGATGATGGCGGCTTTGCTGGAGGAATAATTTGCCTGGCCGAACAAACCCATCTGGCCGCTGACGGAGGAGAGGTTGATGACACGCCCGCCTTGCCGCAAAATGGTGGCGGCCTTTTGCGTGACATTGAAGGTGCCGGCGAGATTCACGCGCACCACGCTTTCGAATTCTTCGAGGGTCAGCTTCTTGATCGTGCGATCGCGGATGATCCCCGAGTTGTTGATCAGAACATCGAGTCCGCCAAATTTGTCGGCGATCTCTTTCATCATTCCTTCGACCTGATCGGGCTTCGTCACATCGCATTCGATCGTTAGGGAATCCTTCAGGGCGCCGGCGACCTCCCCGGCTTCCGCTTCATTTTTGCCCTCGGGATCGCTGATGAAATTCACCACGCATTGCGCACCGCGAGCGCTGAAGGCTTTGATCATTTCCGCGCCGAGGCCGCGGGAGCTGCCGGTGACGAGGACGATTTTGCCAGAGAAATCGAGAGGATCGGTCATGGCAGAAGGTGACGCGCTCGAATGAATCTTCAACCGTGGCAGCGGATTCCGGGTGGTGCACTCGTCTCGAGTGCGCTACCCGAACCGGTCTCGCTACGGCGCTCCCAAGCGTTTGCCCGCATCGCGATTGTCGTTAGTTTGCGCACGCATGCCTTCACCTGTCCGCATTCTTACCGCCGTCCCGATTTGCGATGGCCACGACAGCGCCATCAACACGATCAACCTCGAGTTCATCCGGCACGGGATTGAGGTGGTGTACCTCGGGTTCCATCGCTATGCGGGCGACATCGTACGCGCCGCCATCCAGGAGGATGTGGGGGCGATTGGGATTTCAAGTTATAATGGCGGCCACATCGATTTCTTCGCCGAGGTCGTTAGGCAACTTCGTCGGCAGGGCGCGGGCGACATTGCGGTTTTCGGCGGTGGCGGCGGCACGATTAGCTTCGATGACGCAAAAGTGATGAAACGCCAGGGGGTCGATCAGATTTTCTTCGCCGGGACCTCGCTGGTCGAGATGGCCGATTACGTACGCGATAACTACGGGAAGCCACGCAAGAAACGACCGCCGAAATCTGGCAGCGACCTCGTGCTGGCGCGCGAGCTGACTGCGATCGAGGACGCGTATTCTGGCAAAGGCCGCCTGAAGAAAATCAAAAATCGGAAATCAGAAATCAGAAAGCCCAAAGTCATCGGTTTCACCGGCCCCGGCGGCGCGGGCAAGACAACTTTGATCGATGAACTTGTCCTGCGTTTCCTCCGCCACGAACCCGAAGCGCGAATCGCGATCCTGTCGCACGATCCGAGCGTGATCGGCAAGGGGGCATTGTTAGGCGATCGCGCTACCATGATC
>JALYOR010000375.1 GCA_030856765.1 Verrucomicrobiota bacterium
CTCCTCGAGCGCGTCGTCGCCCACCTCCGGCGTCAGGGCGGCGAGGTGCGCCTCGGTCAGCGCAAAGAGGGTTGCGACCAGAAGCCGAAGCGAGACGCCTTCCGGATCCTTCAAAAGGACGCCTAAAGTTTCGATCGCCCGCGCGGTGTGCCCTTGCACAAGGCTCAGACGGCCGAGCAGAAACCGCCGCTCGCTCCGTTCGGTCGGAAGTTTCGGTTTGGTCTCGCGCAACAGGCGATCGGCCGTCGGCAATGTGCCGCGCTCGATCAATAATTGCGCCCGACCAAGTTTGGCCCGCGTCCTCCAAGCCGGCACGTTTTCGAGCGAAGTGAGCACCTCGAGTGCGCGTTCTTTCTGCCCCAGCGCGCGCAAAGCTTCCGCCTCGCCAAAAGCCGCCTCCGCGCGTCGCGGCGATCTCTTGTCCGCCGCCAGCCGTTGATAAAGGGGGAGGGCGGAGGCCCAGCGATCCAGGGCGGCGAAGGCCTGAGCCTGCCAGAAAGTCGTCTCCGGATCGGACGCCAGATCGTCGAGGGCAAAAACCTCCAGCGCCTCGGCCGGCCGTTCCGCGCGCACCAATGCTTCGAGCAACTTGCGCTTCGCCATCGCCTGCTCGGCCGGCGCTGGTTTTTGCGCGAGAAATTTCGTCAGGCGCTCAATCGCCACTTGCGGCACGCCGTCGGTTAACGGCGCGATGGCGTTCTGCAGCGACTCCGGAACCTCAGCCAGGGCAGCTCCGCCCAGCAGGCAAAAAACGGAAAGGGCAAACAGCCGGCTCATTTGCCTAACAATGGCCGGAGATAGCGACCGGTATGGCTCGCTCGATCGCGCGCAATCTCCTCGGGCGTGCCGGTGGCGACGATCCGGCCGCCGCCGGCTCCGCCTTCCGGGCCGAGGTCGATCACCCAATCGGCGCATTTGATCATCTCGAGATTGTGTTCGATTACCACCAGGGTGTTGCCCGCGTCGCGCAGTTTCATCAGCACCTGGAGGAGCTTTTCGATATCGGCAAAATGGAGTCCGGTGGTCGGTTCATCGAGAATGTAGAGGGTGCGCCCGGTGGCTTTTTTGGCCAGCTCGGTCGCGAGCTTGACGCGTTGCGCTTCCCCGCCGGAGAGGGTGGTGCCGGCCTGACCGAGACGCAAATAGCCAAGACCGACGTCTTGCAGGGCGCTCAGCTTATCCGAGACCTTCGGGACGTTGCGGAAGAAACGTGCAGCTTCATCGACGGTCATTTCGAGGACATCGGCGATGTTCTTGCCCTTGTAAGTAATCTCCAGCGTCTCGCGGTTGTAGCGCTTGCCCTGGCAGACCTCGCAGACCGCGTAGGCGTCGGCGAGGAAGTGCATCTCGATCTTGATCAAGCCGTCACCCTGGCAGTTCTCGCAGCGACCGCCTTTGACGTTAAAGCTGAAACGCCCCGCGCTGTAGCCGCGAATGCGCGCGGCCGGCAATTGGCTGAAGAGGTCGCGAATCGGCGTGAAAGCTCCGGTGTAAGTCACTGGGTTCGAGCGCGGAGTGCGGCCAATCGCGCTTTGATCGATGATGATCGCCTTGTCGACCTGGTCGAGTCCGCGCAGGGCGCGATGTTCTCCCGGCCTGTCTTTGGAGTGGTAGAAATAGCGGAAGAGCGCGCGCCGCAGGATGTCGTCGACCAGGGTCGACTTGCCACTCCCGGAGACACCGGTGACACAGGTAAGACAGCCTAACGGAAAGGCGGCGGTCACGTTCTTGAGATTGTTTTCCGTTGCCCCCTCGATCGTGAGCCAGCCGTCGGAAGAATCGTTCGCCGGGCGCGGCGTGGTGCGATGGCGCGGAATGGCGATCCTGGAACGTCCCGACAAGTAAGCTGCGGTCGGGGAATTCCTGACGTCGAGAATTTCCTCCAGGGTGCCCGCGGCCACAATTTCCCCGCCCCGCGGCCCGGCATCGGGTCCGAGGTCGAGGATGTAATCGGCCGCGCGAATCGTCTCTTCGTCGTGCTCGACCACGATGACGGAATTCCCGAGATCGCGCAGCCGTCGCAGGGTCCCGATGAGGCGCGCGTTGTCGCGTTGGTGAAGTCCGATGCTCGGTTCGTCGAGGACGTAGAGGACGCCTGCGAGACCGGAACCGATCTGGGTCGCGAGGCGGATACGCTGCGCCTCGCCGCCGGAGAGCGTGCCGCTCTCGCGATTAAGAGTGAGGTAATCGAGGCCGACTTCGAGCAGAAATTCGAGCCGCGAAGTGATCTCGTGCACGACCTCCGAGACAATCGCCCGCTGTTGCTCGGACAACTCCAACTGCCTAACGAATTGAGCGGCGCTCGCGATGGTGAGCTCGCAGAACTGATGGATATTGGCCTCACTCCCGCCCCGCTCTTTGATCGTGACCGCGAGAATCTCCGGCTTCAACCGCGCCCCGTGGCAGACCGAACACGACGCACGGTTCATGAAGGCGCGAATCCGGCTGCGGGTGAACTCGCTTTCCGTTTCCTGATAGAGGCGCTCGAGCTGCGGGAGCAATCCTTCGAAGGGTCGCGCCGTTTTGGTCGCACGACCGTTGCCGCCAAAGCTCATCTCGATCGCCTGGTTGCCGGTACCAAAATAGAGCGCCTTTTTGAAACTCTCGGGCAAGTCCTCGAACGGGATGTTATCCGCGATGTCGAAATGCCTAACGAGCGCAGTCTGCAAGCCCCGATAGTAAGCCTGCATTCGTTTCGTCCCGCGTCGCCACGGCACAACGGCGCCTTCGGCGAGCGATTTTGAGGTATCCGTGACCATCAATTCCGGATCGCAAACCAACTGCGTGCCGAGACCGTGGCAGGCCGGGCAGGCGCCGAGGTGGCTATTGAAGGAGAAATGTTTCGGGGTAAGGCGGCCTAACGAAAAGTCGGTTTCGGGATTCCCGTAGTCGGTCGAATAGCGGACCTCCTCCCATTTCCCCTCGGCCTGCCGCAAGACGACCATCCGATTGCTCCCCCAATTCAGCGCCGTCTCGACCGAATCGGTCAGCCGCGTGCGAATCCCCTCGCGCACGACCAGTCGGTCGACCACCGCCTCGATCGTGTGGCGCTCGCCTTTCTTCAGCCGGATCGGTTCCGGCCGTCCCAGCTCGATGATCTCGCCGTCGACCCGCACCCGCACGAAACCCTCCCGCTTGGTCTTCTCGATCACGTCGCGGAACTCGCCACTCTCATTGCGCACCAGCGGGGCAAGCAGGATGATCTTCGCCTCCGCCGGGTAATCGAGGATTTGATCGACGATCTGCTGTGCCGTCTGGCGGAAAATCGGTTGGCCGGTGAGCGGGTCGTGCGGTTGGCCGACAGCGGAAAACAAGACGCGCAAGTAGTCGTAAACTTCTGTGGTGGTCGCGATAATCGAACGCGGATTGGTCCCCGAGGTGCGTTGCTCGATCGCGATCGCGGG
>JALYOR010000041.1 GCA_030856765.1 Verrucomicrobiota bacterium
GGTAGGAAGGGTGTGGCGGCGTCAATTTTGAGCGGGGCGATCCCGCTGCGCAGGTCGGCCATCAATTGCCTGGCGTGATATTTCTTTCCTTCGAACAGAACGGTGAAATCGTCCGCCTCGCCCCCGACCGAATAGGAGGTGTAGATCGTGCCGGTGGGATCGACGAAAAAACCGGTCCCGGAAAGCTCGCTGTGCTCGTCTACCGCATGGATTTTAACCACGGCGCTGCCGCAGCGCTCGAAGATCGCTTTGACCTCACGACTGATCGCGCCGGCCGTGTCATTCTGGGCCCGGAGGACCGGCAAGGTGAGGATGGCGACAAGAGCGAGGAGTACCGCTCGGAGCGCGCGTGAGAAAAACGTGGTTCGAGCGACGCTAGAAGTTGAAAGACGGCTCATAACTCACGGGCAGCCGGTCGAGCACGTAACGCGGGGGCGTCGAGGCTCGGTGAGTGTAGGCGCTGTCATTCATTTGCCGGGAAAGAGCGGGCCCGAGGCTGCGGGTCGAGAGCGACGAACTGAGGGAGAAATTGTCCGCCACTCGTTCGGTCGACATTTGATCAATCACGCTCTCGTAGGAGGAGATAGGGGTCTGGTCCACCACCGCGACATTGGGAGATTGCGGTCCCTGAGAAATCTTCAGCGACACCACAGCGGCGCAGACGAGAACGGCAGCCAGCGCGGCTGGGTAAGAGGTTAACGAGGGAATGTTGAAACGGAAGAGAGAATCCGACAGCCGCTGCCAGAGGACGCTCCAGACTGGCTGGCGAAGGAGTTCATCGCGCTGGCGGCGATGGAATTCGTGGAGGAAATTTTCAAAGTAACCGGGAGGCGGCTGCTCAAACTTTTTTAAGCGAAGCAATTTGCCGATTTCGTTTTCGTCGAAGTTGTCCATGCGTGCTGCGAGTTCTAACCAACGGGGTTTTTACGGAATTCGTCCAGATAATTTTGCAGTTGGCGATTCGCGTAGAAGAGCCTCGATCGCACAGTTCCTTCGGAAACACCAAGAATTTTGCTGATTTCTGCGTGTGGCATTCCCTGGATATGAAACATGGTGACGACCGCCCTGTGTTCATCAGACAGCTTCATCATCGCCTCGTTCAATCTTAGCTGCAGCTCGCCCAAATCCGCTTCCCGCACCGGACTGCTGGTCGAGGTGAGCTCGATAAATTCCTTGTCGTTCTGAATGCTGGTATCGACGTCGTCGAGGCTGAGGTAATAACGGCGACCGCGCTTCTTGAGGAAGTTGAGCGTCATGTTGACCGCAATGGTGTGAATCCAGGTGTAAAAGGATGATCTGCCGCGAAAACCGGTGATCGACTTGTAGGCCTTGGCGAAGACATCCTGGAGCATGTCGTTCGTGTCCTCGTGGTTCGAGGTCATGTTGTAGATCAGGCCGTAAAGGCGCGGGGAATATTTGACGACGAGATCGTCGAAGGCGGTGGCGTCACCCGCCTGGGCGCGCGCGACGAGGGGTTGGTCTTCGTCGGTTCGCGGTTGATCCATCGGCTCCCGGCTACGTTTAGCACGCGCCGGGGCCCCCGACGATAACAAATCGGTTAGGCGGCGAGGGACGGGTAAGGCAACAGCAGGCGTCATCGTTTAACGGCGATCGCGGACCGAGAGAAGCCAGAGGAGGTTTCCGAGCGTCGCGATAAAGGCGGCCACGTAGGTCCAGGCGGCGGCGTTCAACACCTTGTTGACGCCGAGCGCTTCTTCGCCGGGCTGAATGATTCCCATCTGGCCGAGGATGATCTTGGCCCGACGCGAAGCGTCGAACTCAACCGGGAGAGTGACGAGTTGGAAAACGAGCAGCGCCAGATAGCAGTAGATGCCGATTGTGATGAGTCCGGTGATGTGGAAAAAGAGGCCACCGATGATGGCGAAAGGCAGGATGCGCGAGGCAATTGAAGTCACGGGTACGATCATCATGCGCGCCTTGAGCGGGGCGTAGGCTTTGGCGTGCTGAATGGCGTGGCCGGTTTCGTGCGCGGCGATGCCCAGCGCGGCGACCGAGGGCGTGTTGTAGACGTTGCTGGAAAGGCAGAGCCGTTTTTGCGTCGGATCGTAGTGATCGCCGAGGTAATCGTTAATCTCGACCACGTTGACGTCGTTAATGTTGGCCGCCTGCAGGATCTCCCTCGCCGCCTCTGCGCCAGTGATGTTGGAAGTCGCGCGCACCGCGCCCCATTTCTTAAAGGCGCCGCTGACGCGGAATTGCGCCCACATCGCGATGAGGAGCGGAATGCCGACGAGAATCAGATAATTGGACGAGAAAAACATCCCGCCACCATAAGGGTAGAGTGCGTACATGTACAGAAAAGTTGCGCCTTAGCTTAGACGCCCGAAGGCGTGTGGCGTTCAAGCAAACTGATCGTGCGGAAGCATGACCTCCGGAGGGACGAGCTTCCGCTCGTCCAGTTTCTATAGCTCCAGCCTGTTTTCGAAGCGCGAGAGCGTCCTTATTCCGCTCTTGGTGATCGCGACGACGTCTTCGGTCCGCACGCCTCCGAGGCCGGGATAATATAATCCGGGTTCCACCGTCAGGACTTGCCCGGCTTTGAAAACGGTTTTCTGAAAGCGTGGATATTCGTGGATCTCGAGGCCAAGACCGTGTCCGGTCCCGTGAAAAAAACCTGTCTGCCGGCCATCGCGCACCTCGGTCGGGAAACCGCGATCGGTGAAAAATTGCTGGACCTCCTTGTGCAACTTCAGGCCGTCGACGCCGGGCTTCATCTTCTTCAAGGCGAGAGCTTGTCCTTCGTTGACCGTTTCCCAAAGCCGGCGCTGTTCTTCGCTTGCCCGGCCCCGGACGACTGTCCGCGTGAGGTCGCCGTAATAACCGCTGGCGGCCGAGCGCGGAAAAATATCGAGGATGATCAGGCTGTTTGCTTTCAGGGGTCCGTGCCCGCGCTCGTGCGGGTCGCAGGCCTGATCGCCGCCCGCCACGATCGTATTGGCGGGCAGGCCGCCCGCCCGCAGGACCGCCGTGTCGATCTCAGCGCGCAACCTCTCCGAGGTCAGCACACTGCCCGACCACTCCAGCTTCTGTCCTTTGCCCGGCTTCGATTTTTTGAGCACTTCGATCCCGCGCGCCATCCCGGCTTCGGTGATCTCCAGCGCCTTGCGCATGAGTCGCAACTCCGATGCGGTCTTCGCTTCGCGCTCCGGCCAGAAGAGACCGTTGGTTGGCTGGAGCTGGATCTGGTTGGCCTCGAGTTCACGAGCAAAACCGAGCGGGAAATTCGTCGGCACGATGGCAGATCGCACTTTCCTTTTCGTGAGAAAATGAGACAGCACCTTCTCGTAGGCTGGCGCTTTACTGGCTTTGCCCTGCACCTCTTTTTCCAGCGCGCTGTAGGGAACGAACTCGTCGGCTTGCGCTTGTTTGCGTCCACGATCGATCTCGAGGTCGCTCAGCACCAGCGTTCGCTTGCCGTCTCGTTCGAGAAAGATGAACGCGTCCGGCGCAAAGAAACGCGTCGCGTAAAGCATATCGGCATCTGTTTCACTCGCGGCCACGATCAGCCGCGTCTTGGAAGATTTGTTTTTCGTTTTCATGTTGATCACTTTCAATTTCTTCGCACTTCCAGCTGGCGTCGTAAAATCCAGAGGAGAAGCAAAAGGAGAGCAAAGCTCGACCCGACGAGGACGGCGGTATTGAAGGCAAAGACGCTAACCGCCGTCCCGAAATAGCGCTTCTCGGCGCCGAAGAAAACGTTGGGCTTGCCGCCCCGCCGGTAGTCATTCTGCTCCATCTCCGCGTTAGCGATCAGGTCGGACACCTTCTGGTTCACGTAGAGTTGTTCGGCGGGCAAGGGGCCATCCGCATTCTTAAAGGCCGCGCGATAAAACGACTTTTTCCCGCTCAGGACCCGGTCGATGACAGCGAGATATTGCTTGATCTCCCGCGCCGAACCAGCCTCGAGGCCGGAGAGGACGGCGAGCGTTTCCTTTAGATCGTCGAGCCGCTTGGGATCGCCCGGATTCGCTTCGTGCCGGGCCACGATGAGGTCGATCTGTCGCTGCGCTTCTTCCTGGCGTTTGGTGAGGGGGTTCAATTTTGCCTGGGCCACGACCAGTTCCTCGTAGGACCAGCGCATTGCGACAAATTCGCAGATGAAAGGTACCTGCAAGCGGCTGTCCATCTTCTTGGATTCGTCGCTGTTCGGATGCTCCTCGAACCAGCGCGAGAAGGTGTAGACCAAGCCGAGATTGCGATTCATGTCCTCGAACTTGATCATCGCGCCGCCCATGATGATCTGCGGGATGAGGACGAAAGGCACGATGTTGGCCGCCGTTTTCGGATCGCTGACCAGCGCGGAAATGACCAAGCCTAACGAGACTCCGCTCATCGCGGTCATGAAGACGACCGCGAGATAGGGCAAGAACATGCCGCGAATTTCGAGGATGTAGTTGCCAATCAGGGCAAAGAGGATGCACTGGACGAGCGCGAACACGCCTAACGACACCGTCTTGGCAAAGACGTAGTAGCTCAGGCGCACGTTGAGATTGCGCTCCCGTTGCAGGACGGCGCGGTCTCGAATGATGTCGTCGGCGCTGTTCGTGAGGCCGAGGAACATGGCTACGATCAGGGTAAGAAAGAGGAAGGTGGGAATGTGATAGGCCGAGGCAAAATCGTACTGCCCGCTGTCGGAGTAGCGCAGGATGGTCGCGATCAGGAGCGCGAGAACGGGCGCGAACCCGATCGTCACGACGAGGTTGGCGCGATTGCGCAACTTGCTCACGAAGGCGCGCCGCATCAGCGTTCGCAACTGCGTCCATTCGTCCTGCCAGCGGATCGGTTCGTGGACCCTTTTCAGCGGGACCTCGGGAGAGATCGGCGCGGGATCGCGCCGCAGCGGCACCTGCCTCACGTCCTGAATGAGGCGGAAAGCTTCGTATTTATCGCGCCAGAACTCGGGCGAGTAACGCCGGGCCGGCATCAACTGGCCGCGGTTGTTTTCCTCGTAGATAATGTCGCCGCTCAGATCGCGCAGCGGCGTCTCGAGCACATCGAAGATGAACTCCGGCCGGGTCGTGCCGCAGGCCGCGCAGGCGCCGAGATCGGCGCCGAACTGATGCTGATGTTCCGCTTCCGCGAAGTAGCGCAGCATGTCGGTCGGTGTGCCGAAGAAGACGAGGCGCCCGCCTTTGTCGAGCAGGATCGCCTTGTGAAACATCTGGAAAATCTTCGAGCTCGGCTGGTGAATGGTGACGACGATGATCTTGTTGTGCGCCATCCCGCGGATGATCTCGATCACGTGTTCGGAATCTTTCGACGACAAACCGGAAGTCGGTTCGTCGAAGAGATAAACGTCGGCCGAACCGATCATATCGAGACCGATATTGAGCCGTTTGCGCTCGCCGCCGCTGAGCGTCTTTTTCACCGGGCTGCCGACGATGCTGTCGCGCCGCTCGCTTAATCCGAGCTCGATCAACTTGCCTTCCAATCGTCGAGTCCGATCGCGGCGTGAGAGGTGAGGGGAACGGATGGCGGCGGCGAACCAAAGATTTTCCCCGATCGTGAGGTGCTCGTCGAAAGCGTCATCCTGCGGGATGTAACTGACGTAGCGCTTGAGCGCGTCGAGATTCTCGTAGAGCGGCTGGCCATTGAGGAGAACCTCACCGCGGGTCGGTTGAAGTTGGCCGCCGAGCACTTTCATGAGCGTGCTCTTGCCCGAGCCGCTTGCACCCATCACGCAGACTAGTTCACCGCGGTTTAGCGCAAAGCTGATGCCTTCCATCGCCACGTCGCTGTTACTGAAGCGGTGGTTCACGTCCAGCACCTCGAGGCTGCGGATGATATTGCGTTCTTCCTCGATTATCCGCTCGGAGAAATCGCAGCGCAGGAACTGCCCCACGTCGATCCGGATCGTGTCGCCATCGGTCAGCGGGGCGGTCGTGCGGACCGCGACATCGCCCACCATAATCGGACGATCTGCTTCGAGCACTTCGAGCACGCCAACGCGTTTGTCGTAATCGCAGGAAATCTTGAGGAGCACGTCCCCAGCCGTCCCGGGGGAAAGGAGGATGTCATCCTCTTCGAGCAGACTGGAATTGTTCGAGACCAGGTATTCCGACTTCGACGCCTTGAGTTGGAAGCGACCGCCAAGAGCGCGGGCCCGGCGGCGCAGGTCGGAGAGATCCAGCTCGGTGTCGTTGTAGAAGACGACGCGGTCGTCGAGCGATGCTTCGACCAAGGTGTTGGCCGCGAGCTTGACGCCGTTGAGTGTGGCCCGCACATCGCGTAGGGCTTTGACCTGGACCTTGAGGCCGAAGGTGACTTCGAGCGAACTGTCGCGCGAACGGGAACGTTCCAGTTCCACTTCGTCGGAGTCGCGATTGACCCGCACGTAGATTTGCGGAAGCGAGACGTTCTTCTTGGCGTTGAAATAGGTCGCCAGATCCTGAAAGGAGAGGACGTAATCGCCGACCAGGATGCGCTGCCCGGGATAGATGCGGCAGAATCCGCCCCGCACTAAAGGACGGCCCCGCACCGAGACCTGCTGTGAGCAGTAGTTCTTCAGCAGGATGAGATCGTGATAACGAAACGCGAGCAGCCGATCGCTCCCGGAGAGGCTCTTCAACACGATGTCCGCGTCGCCATTTGCCCCGAAAGAGATCGCTTCCAGCGGAGACGCCCCGCGCTGGTAAACCTGCTGGTCGGATTCCTCCGAGGCGTTGAGTTGGTAGACGATATCAATCGCCTGGGCTGCCATCCCGAGCTGCGACATGAACGAATAGAACGCCACCACCTGGTCCTGCTTGAGGCCTGCTTGTGAAATCAGATCGTAGAGCTGCACCCCGAGCATGATCTTGCGGTCCGCGCTCAAGGAAGCGGCCAGCTTTTGGGCCATCTCCGAGAGATCCTGCTGCTCGTAGAGCGCCTGGCGGAAGAGTTTCCGCAACTCCGAGTAGACCGCCTCCGGGTAGTCGTAACGCAGGAAGCCGAGGCTCGAATCGATCTCCTCTTCCAGGAGAACGCCATCCGCCTTCGAGAAACTGGCCAGCACCTGGATGAGGAGCGGGAGGAGGTTCGGGGCTTCCGCAACGCTCCGCGGCTTGCGCATCGCCCTCCGCATCCAGCGCTTGCCGCGCCGTCGCCAGCGGTAGGCGAGCGGGGTCACGCGCTGTACTGCGCGGTCGATTTTATCAGCGAAACTCGGAACAGGTTCGGACATTTACGTTAGCGGCCAAAGTAAGAGCGCGGGCCGAATCCTGCAATGGAGCGGCCCGGCACCTGCTTTTGCAATGGCAGAGGCTTCATGTTAATTTTCGCGCTTGCGCCTCTCCTAGCGTAGCATTTTCTATGGCTCAGCCCGATCGCAATTCCCAAAAAGACAACAAACGCGGTGGCGACCCGAACTTTAACTGGCGCGGCGTCATCCTTTTTGCGATTGCCTTTGCCTTGATTGGATTGGCCGTTTTATTCCGTGGCGGCGCGGCCTACGGCACCGAGGAAGACGTGCCTTACAACCGCTTTCTCGAGCTCCTCGAGCACAAGCAGATCGTGAGCGATCCGAAGTTTCCGCTTCGGCTCGTGGTCGAGGAAGGCCGCCCGACTCAGACCATCCGAGGCGCTTATTCGCGGCCCGGCGTCGGCAGCACGGCTGCCCAGCAGGTTCCTTTTCACACCACGATCTACCTGAATTTCACCACCGATCTGCAGGAGAAACTGGACGCGGCCAAGATGCCGATCGCGATTCGCACCGAATCGAACGTTCTCGCCCAAGCGGTGATTGGGTTTGTCCCGATCGCGCTCTTCCTCCTCATTCTCTATTTCCTTTTCCGCCAACAAATCCGCATGGCGGGCAAAGGCGCGCTTAACTTCGGCAAATCCAAGGCCCGCATGCTCGCGCGGGACAAGAACAAGATCACCTTCAAGGACGTCGCTGGCGTCGAGGAAGCGAAGGACGAAGTCCAGGAGCTGGTCGAATTCCTGCGTGACCCGAAGAAGTTTCAGAAACTCGGCGGCCGCATTCCGAAGGGCGTGCTCCTCGTAGGCCCTCCGGGAACCGGTAAGACGCTGCTTGCTCGGGCCATCGCAGGTGAAGCGGACGTGCCCTTCTTTTCCATCAGCGGTT
This sequence comes from Verrucomicrobiota bacterium, assembly GCA_030856765.1. Taxonomy (GTDB): domain Bacteria; phylum Verrucomicrobiota; class Verrucomicrobiia; order Chthoniobacterales; family UBA10450; genus Palsa-1392. The sequence goes on from JALYOR010000041.1 coordinate 8,087, forward strand.
CGGACTTTGTCGAGATGTTCGTCGGCGTCGGCGCGAGCCGCGTGCGCGACATGTTTGAGCAAGGCAAAAAATCCGCGCCCTGCATCATCTTTATCGACGAAATCGACGCGGTCGGTCGCCATCGCGGCCACGGTGTCGGCGGCGGTCACGACGAACGCGAGCAGACGCTCAACGCGCTCCTCGTCGAGATGGACGGTTTCGACACTCAGGAAGGCGTCATCATCATCGCCGCCACCAACCGTCCCGACGTGCTCGATCCTGCGCTCTTGCGTCCCGGCCGTTTCGATCGCCAGATCACCGTCAATTTGCCCGACGTGAAAGGCCGCGAGGAAATCCTCCGCGTCCATTCTAAGAAAGTGAAACTCGCCGAAGGCGTCGACATGGGCGTTGTCGCCCGCGGCACGCCCGGCTACTCCGGTGCCGAGCTGGCCAACGTGATCAACGAAGCCGCGCTTCTCGCCGCTCGCCGCGGACTTAAAGGCATTACTCTTGCCGAACTCGAAGAAGCGCGGGACAAGGTGCGCTGGGGCAAGGAGCGACGCAGCCTCGCCTTGAGCGAAAAGGAAAAGACCAACACCGCTTACCATGAAGCCGGTCACGCTTTGTTGCTCGAGATGCTCGAATTCACCGAGCCGCTACACAAGGTCACCATCATCCCGCGCGGCCCGTCGTTAGGCTCGACCATGTGGCTGCCTTTGGAAGACAAATACACTCAACGTCGCAACGAGCTGCTGGACGACCTCGTGGTCAGCATGGGCGGCCGGGTCGCGGAAGAAATCGTTTTCGGTGACGTGACCAGCGGCGCCCGTGGCGATATCCAGATGGCGACCCGCCTCGCGCGCAAAATGGTTTGCGAATGGGGCATGAGCGAGAAGATGGGCATGGTCGAATACGGTGAGCATGAAGATTACGTCTTCCTCGGCCGCGACATTTCTCGCGCTCGCGATTACAGCGAAGCGACGGCCGAACAGATCGATCAAGAAGTGCGCAAGCTGGTCGACGACGCCTATGCCCGCGCCACCGAAATCCTGACCAACCATCGTCAGAAACTCGAAGTCATCGCCAAAGCGTTGCTGGAATATGAGACGCTCGACGGCGTCCAAATTCGCGACGTCATCGAGCACGGCCGGATGCTTAATCCGCCGTCCGCTCCGCCGCCACCTTCTGGCACCCCTCTTTCGCCCGAGAAACCGCCCAAGCAGGTTGTCGTCGCCCCCGACGTCGCCCCGCCGTTAGGCGGCGGTCTGAGCGGCGCTCCCGCTTAAGTCGGAAGCCCCGTCGCGCGAGTCTTAGGAAGACGCCGAAAATTGCCCAGCCGGCGCCTTTACTCGTGGCGCTGTTTCTCGACCAGGGTCTTGAGCTGGCGTTCCATCGCCTTGAAGGCATCGTTGATCACTTTGCTCAAGGGCTCGTGCATTTCGTGCGCGCCTTGTTTTTCTTC
>JALYOR010000066.1 GCA_030856765.1 Verrucomicrobiota bacterium
TTTTACTCCTTTGTCGATGCGGACGTAGAGGCTGCCTTGCTCTTCGATGCTGAACTTGAAGGCGTGGGTCTGAGTCTGCTCGTGCTCGGATGGAATGACCGTGACCGCGACGGGTTTCGCATTTTTCAAGATTTCGTCGGTCACTTCGCGCGGGCTTTGCCATTGCTGCGCGGAGGATTCACTCGCACTCGATTCGGAGGAATCGTCATCACCTTCCTCGGAAGTGTTTTCCCCCGACGATTCCTCGGCAGAACTGGCTTCGTCTTCGTTAGGCACGGCTTTTCGGGGCAAGAGGTATACGTGGAGCGCTTTGCGGATTTCATCCGACTTCGCCGCGGCCGAAGTGCTCACGATCAGGACTTGTTCCGGGTCGCCCTCTGCTGTGCGCACGATGCTGCCCCTGCTCTCTTCGACTTTGAAAAAACTGGAAGCGTCTGGCACACGCACCTTGTCATCCACCGCGCTCGCGGTCTTCGCGCCGCCTTGCGTGGTCCGGACGCCGTCGCTAACGACGAGCTTCATGAAATCCTCATGCTCGGGCAGGGCCAGCGGAACGCTGCGCACGTAAGCGAGCCGGTCGTGCATACCGTAGGTGACAGTAAAAAGCGGTGCAGACTTGCCCGCGAAAACATCCGAGTCGCCGATCATGGAGAGCGCGATGTGCTGCTCGAGATCTTTGCGATCGACGCTGTGGGTAAACGCCAGAGTCGCGACGACCTGCCGGACGGCGGGATCTTTCGGGTTTTGGTAGAAATCGATTTCCTGGACGACATCGGAGAACGCCGGGGTCGTTAGGGAAACTTCGTCGCGCTCGAGTAGGATGCGCTTCGGGAAGAAGTTTTTCTCGAAGGTGACGCGATATTTCTGGTCGGCTGGCCAATCGTGTTTGGGCTTGAACGTGAGCTGCGCATCGGTCGTCCATTTCCATTCGCCTTCGGTCGCTGGTTCGAGATGGACCCCGCTGGCGACGACTTTGCCAATCTGCTCGAGGCGGGCGACTGAACCGCTGAAGCGGACGATCAACGGCGCGGGCTTCAATTCCTTCTCCAGCTTCGTGACCGGGATCGGATCGGCGATGACCGCGACGGTGACCGGTTTCGGCCGCGCCTGATACCAACGCCAGCCCCACCAGCCTCCGCCGGCGAGGAGCAGGAGCATGAGCAAAAACAGGAGGCTACGTCCGCGGTGACGGCGGACGGCGCCGCCGGTGTTCGCGAGCCAGGGAGGAGCGGTCCAGGTGAAACTGCCGAAGAGGAAGGCGAGGAAGTTCTTAAGCATAGGTTAGATGTTGAGGGGAATACGGGGGACGAGGCGAGGTTCTTTCAATGATTTTCAAAAATCTTCGCGGCATCCCAGAAAATGCGATAAACCGGGTGGCGATGACTCGGTCTGAATTCCTCGTGACGCGCCGCAGCCTGGTCGACCGGCTCGGCGATTGGAACGACGGGAAACGCTGGCAACAGTTTTTCGATTCCTATTGGAAACTGATCCACCGCACGGCGCGCAAAGCCGGCCTAACGGAAAGCGAAGCGCAGGATGTGGTGCAGGAGACGCTGGTCACGGTGGCGAAAAAGATCGACCGGCTGGCCTACGATCCAAAGCTTGGGTCGTTCAAGGGCTGGCTGCTCAACATCACGCGGTGGCGGATTGCCGATCAGTTTCGAAAACGAAAAAAGGCCGGTGAACAAAATGCCAGCACCCGCCGCGGCGATGAGACCCGGATGACCGCGACGATCGAGCGGATTGCTGATCCGGCGGGGTTTGATCTCGATGCCGCCTGGGAAGAAGAATGGCGCGATAATTTGCGCGAGGCCGCAAAGGCGCGGGTGAAGAACAAGGTGAGCGCGAAGCAGTATCAGATTTTCGATTGTTACGTGCTGAAGGAATGGCCGGCGCAAAAGGTGGCGAAGGAATTGCGGGTAAGCATGGCGCAGGTTTATCTGGCCAAACATCGGGTCGGCGGGCTTTTGAAACGCGAAGGCACTCGACTGGAGCGGGCGCGTTAGGACTCTGCCTGTCATCCCCATCCGCCGGAGGACGAAGAGGGATCTCCCAACTGCAATCGGCGTCCGGTGTCGAATAGAACCCGACTATTGCAACTGCGGTGTCCCTCTCCGCGCTTCGCCGGATCGGGATGACAGCGATGTTGGGGCGTAGACCGAACGCCGAGATGCAGGTATAACGAAAAGCAGTGCGCATCCCGGCGATTCCCGATCATGAAATGCTCGGAGTGATCGGGCGCGGCGGGTACGGCGAAATCTGGCTGGCCCGGAGCCTAACGGGCGCCCTCCGCGCGGTGAAGGTCGTCCATCGCGAGACCTTCGAGAGCGAGCGAGCTTTCAACCGGGAGTTCGAAGGGATGTCGGCCTTTGAGCCGATCTCCCGCGCACATGCCGGCTTCGTCGACATTCTCCACGTCGGCCGGAGCGTGGCGAGCGGCTTTTTTTATTACGTGATGGAGCTGGCCGACGACCAGGTTAGCGGCGCCGAGATCGACGTCACTCGTTATGCGCCGAAGACGCTAAAGGCGGAACTCGGTCACACTTTGCCCGCCGATGAGTGTCTGCGGCTTGGTCTGCTGCTGGCCGACGCACTCGGCGCATTGCATCGGGAAGGGCTCGCGCACCGCGACATCAAACCTTCCAATATCATCTTCGTCCAAGGCGATCCGAAACTGGCCGATATCGGTCTGGTCGCGGCTAGCGGGCAGCGCTCGTATGTCGGGACGGAAGGCTACGTGCCACCGGAAGGGCCGGGCACGCCGCAGGCCGATATCTACAGCCTGGGCAAGGTTCTTTACGAGATCAGCATGGGAAAAGACCGGCTCGATTTCCCGGAGCTGAGCAGCAACCTGGACGAGCGCGAAGACAAGGAACGCCTGCTGCAGCTCAACGAGGTGCTACTGAAAGCTTGCGCGCATACTCCAAATCGCCGTTACGAAAGTGCGGAAGAGATGCGGCGCGACCTCGCGCGGATTGCGGCGGGAAAACCGAAACAGCGCCGCTCGCACAGGCTGATTTCGCTGATCATCGCGCTCTTGGTAATCGGCGGAGGAGCGATTTGGGCGGTGCGCCATTTTCAGGAGGAAAGGAAACTCCCGGTCGGTCCGGCGACAGCTACGATCTCAACCGAGCCTTCGGGCGCGATGGTTGTGCTCGACGATCGGATGGAACATAGCCCGGCAAGTTTCCGCGACCTGAAAGCAGGCAAACATTCACTTCGCGTGATGCTGCCTGAGTACGACCCGCTGGAAATGGAAGTGAACGTCGCCCCCGGACAAACGTGGCAGCCGGCCGTTTTCCATCTGGTCCGCAGCAAAGGCTCCGCTCAACTGGCTTCGATTCCGCCGGGAGCGGAGTTCGAATTGCAGCGCGAAGGGGAGCCCACTCGGCGCGGCCAAACGCCAACCTTGCTCAGCGAACTGCCGGCCGGCGTCTACGAAGTGGTGGCGAAACATCGGGACTGGGAACTCAGAGACCGGATCGAGATCAAGCGCGGCGAGGTGACGCTGAAGACTTTCCGGTTCGCCAATGGCAGCGTGAAGATCATCAGCGCGCCGGCGGGCGCGATGGTGTCGTTAGGCGGGAAAGCGTTGGGCCAGACACCGCTCCTGCTCGACGACGTCAAACCCGGCGAAGTCCGCTACCAATTGGCGCTGGCCGGCTTCAAGGCCGCGGAAGTTCACGGGAGCGTTCTGCCTAACGATCAGACTTTCCTGGCGGCGCGCCTGGAGAAGAATCTGAGCCCGGTGCGCGGCGCGGTCTGGCAAAATTCAATCGGGATGCGCTTCGTGCCGATCGGCGGTTGGCATATCAGCGCCTGGGAAACACGGATTCGCGACTGGGCGGCCTTCTGCACTGCGACCAATCGCCGGAAGGTTCAGGCCGACTTTGCACAGAGCGAAACCGACCCAGTGGTCAGGGTGAACTGGAGCGATGCGATGGAATTTTGCCAATGGCTGACCGAGAAAGAGCGGCGCGAGAATTTCCTCGACGAAACCGAGAGTTACCGCCTGCCGAGCGACCGGGAATGGAGTGAGGCAGCGGGGTTGCCTAAGGAGAACGGCGAGACCCCGGAGGAGCGGGATGGGCGGGTGCGCGATCAGTTCCCGTGGAGCGGCCCGTGGCCTCCGCCGAAGGACGCGGGAAATTACGCCGCGATGGACGGGCGCAGCGACGCGTTTACGGCAACAGCACCGGCGGGGAGTTTCGCTCCGAATGCAGCGGGCCTTTACGATCTCGGCGGCAACGTCTGGGAGTGGTGCGCCGATCTTTACAAGCCGGGTAGTCGCTGGGGCGTCCTGCGCGGCGGCTCGTGGGGCAACAAGCAGCGGGCAGAGCTGCAGACCTCCTACCGGAATGTGATCGATCGCAGTGAGCGCGACGTCATCTACGGGTTTCGCTGCGTTCTGGTGACGGACGCCGAGCTGCCATGAATTGCGGCATGGGATCTCTCAGCGCAAGAGGGCGGTGACTATCAGAGATGCGCCCCGGGTCCGCCGGGACCGGACGTTACAGGACAGCTAATTGCTGGCCGGGAGGACGGCTGGCGCGGGCGATGATTCTGGCTTGACCGGTGCCGTCGCGTCTTTGAGGACGAGCTGGCCTTCCATTTCGCTCCGGTAGTCCGCCACCATCATCGGGCGTGTCTTGTTATCGACCAGGCCCTTGTAATTGACGATGCCGGTGGCGATCGATTGCGCGAGCTTCGCGCGCCAGGTGCTCTGTGCGATGAGACGGCTTTCGCCGCGCTCAGTGAGGAAGCCGCCCTCGACGAGAATGGCCGGGATTTTTGTGAGACGCAGGACGGCAAAGCGGGCGCGCTTGATCCCGCGATCGAACTCGGAAAAATGGCCAACGACCGAGTGATGAACGCTCATCGAGAGCGCCAGACTCGGCGCGTCGACCGGGCTGCCGGCCTCCATGTTCATAAACCGTAGCGCGAGCGCGTCGTCGTCAGTCGACGGCGCGCCGCGCGGTGTAAGTGAGAAAATTTCGAATCCTTGCGCGGAGGGATTGGAGTTCGTCGCGTTGAAATGAATGCTGACGAAGATGGCGTCCTTGCTCGCGTTGGCGATGCGGGCGCGCAATTCCAGCGGGACAAAGATGTCGCTGTCGCGCGTCATTTTAACGGTGAAGCCTTTAGCTTCGAGGAGCGGCTTGATGTTGCGCGCCACATCGAGAGCGAAATCCTTTTCGTAGCCATAGGCGCTGATCGCACCTTTATCATGACCGCCGTGGCCGGGGTCGAGGATGACGGTCTTGAATTGGCCGAGATTAGGAATCATCTGGGGCCGGAGCTGCGGCTCGAGAGTCTTGGCCAGGTCCACGCGGGAGACGAGATATTGACCGTCTTTCTCCGTGACGGGGAAGCAGAGCCAGTTGCGCACTCCGTTGATCATGATTTCCCGACTATCAAGCTGGATCTCGATGGAGTTTTTTCCGTTATCCAACCGGATCCGCTTTTCGATCGGGGAGACGCCGGTCGGTAGGCCGTAGAATTGGGCGACATTGTCCGTAGAGAGGTATTCGCGACCTCCAATTTTGACGATCTTCCAATCCGTAGCTGCCTGCGAGCGGCTGCCGAGGAGGAACATAACGAGGGCGATCAGGAAAGTTTGGGCGCGGTGACGGACGAACATTGCAACCGGATTATGAGATATTTTGTTTGGTGTAGGCAACAGGAAAGTTTCTAGTAATTATAAAGCCCGCGGTATGAACTGCCGTTAGGGTCAGGCAAAATCAACCGCCATTTTAGCAGAATCAAGGCCATTCACCCCGAACTGCAAGGGCACGCTCGTCATCTTTCCCGTCGGCGCCAGCCGTTTCGGATGCATCCGCCGCCGGGGCAGAGTCGGATCGTGACATAGCAACTGTTTGTTTGATCCCCCAAGCGGATCTGATCGTTGCCTTAGAGAAACAAAAGAAACTTATGAAAAAATTAGCCATCGCGCTCGCCCTCGTCAGCGCGTTTACGTTTAGCGCCTCCGCAGAGGACCAAATGGACCAGAAGAAAATGGGCCATGAAAAAAACATCTACGACACTGCGGCCAAGACCGAGATGTTCAGCACCCTGACTGCAGCCCTCAAAGCCGGCGGCAAAAGGGAAATGCTCCAGGAGGACAAAGGCCCGTTCACGGTTTTTGCGCCGACTGACGACGCATTCAAAAAGCTTCCTGAAGGCACGGTCGAAGATCTCCTGAAGCCCGAGAACAAAGAGAAGCTCGGCAAGATCCTCGCCTACCACGTGGTGAAGGGCAAAGTGATGGCGGCTGACGTCAAGACGATGGAAGCCGAGAGCGCAGAAGGCTCGAAGCTCAACGTCAAAGTCGACGACGGCAAAGTGATGGTGAACGACGCCAAGGTCGTAAAGACCGACATCATGGCGAGCAACGGCGTGATTCACGTCATCGACACCGTGCTGATGCCGCCGGATCTCAAGTAAAGTTCGTCCGGGTTGTTGCGCGGGCGCGTGGCTTCGGCCACGCGCCTTTCGCATTTCGGATTACCTTCGCGCCGCACATCCCTGCTCATGGCGGCTCAGGATTGGAACAGATGTTGTAGCGTGCGCTGTCTCAGCGGGCGCAGGCGCGCGGGCCATCCTGTAGGCTGAGACGCGGACGCTACAGGGACGACCAAGCTGCGGATCGAGAAACTGGCCCGCCTCGAAACACTAGGAATTTCCGTCCGGCAGGGCGTCCTTCTTCGGCGGGCGCTTGAGCAAAGTGATCTGCTTAATCCGCGAGGAATCAGAAGGACTCCAGGTGCCGATCTCGGGGTCATCCTTGAAGGCTTCATGCACAATCCGGCGCTCGTAGGAATTCATCGGTTCGAGCTGGAGCGGACGACCAGAGTTGCGTACCCGCTCAGCCAGTTCACGCACGTGATGCACGATCTTGTCCTGGCGCATCGAGCGATACATCTCGCAATCGACAATCCATTTCGGCGCCTCGGGATCCTTCGCCTGGAGGACGCGGTTGAGGAGGAACTGGACCGCATCCAGCGTTTCGCCTTCGCGGCCAATCAGTCGATCGGCCTCCTCGGTGTAAATCTGCAGGGTCGGATTGCCGCCGTCGGCCTTCGTTTCCTCGATTTCCACCACAAAACCAAGGTAGCCGAGCATGGTGTCGAGCAGCTCCCGAGCATTGGCGATGGGTTGGGCTTCGGTGCTCATCAGCGTCCCTTTCCCTTGCGTTTTGCAGGCTGATTGACCTTTTCCAGCGTAGGCAGGGGCTGGTTCCGGTTTTGATACAGCTGCAGAATCGTAAAGAGGTTCTGAGTTGTATAATACAAAGCGAGCGCCGCTGCAAAATTGTAGCAAAAGACGACGAAAATCAGCGGCATGAACATCATCACCTTCTGCTGGGTGGCGTCGCCGCTCTTGGGCGTCACCTGCATCATCCAAAAGCTGGTCCCAGCCATGATGAGCGGCAGGATGTTGATCGGCCAACCGAGCCCTGGGATGTGCGCGATAGTATCGGGCTGGGAAAGGTCGTTTACCCAGAGGAAACTGGCGTTGCGCAACTCGACCGCCTGGCGCAGCATGGTGAAAAGACCGAAGAAAATCGGGATCTGGATCAACATCGGGAGGCAACCACTGACCGGATTGATCCCGTAATCCTTGTAGAGCTTCATGACCTCGGCGTTCATCTTTGTCGGGTCGTCTTTGAACTTCTCGCGCAGCTCCTGCA
>JALYOR010000109.1 GCA_030856765.1 Verrucomicrobiota bacterium
ATTCCAGTCGAGCGCAGAAGGCGCGCCGCAAAAAATCCGCGCTCTCCTCGAAACGGCCGTGGAAGAGCATCTTCTCTCTGATGTTCCGGTCGCGAGTTTTTTGAGCGGCGGAATCGATTCCTCCATCGTGACCGCGCTGGCCGCGCAAAAGCTCGGCCGGAAACTGGAAACCTTTTCGGTTGGCTTCGACATCGCTGGCTTCGACGAAAGCGCCATCGCGCGCGAAGTCGCCCAACGCTACGGGACCAAACATCAGCGCCTCCAACTCAGCGAAGTGGAAGTGATCAAATCGGTGACCGAGGCGGTGGCGCATCTCGATCTGCCGTCGGTCGACGCGATCAATACTTACATTGTCTCGCGCGCGGTGGCGCGTTGCGGGGTGAAAGTGGCGCTCTCCGGGCTTGGCGGCGACGAACTCTTCGGCGGTTATCCCAGCTTCCGGGATGTGCCGCGCCTGAAGCTGCTGGCTAAAGTGCCCCGCGCGCTCCGGAAGGCGTTGGCCGGGGAGCGGCTGGGCGATCTCCCTAACGAATTAGATGTTGGCCAGCTGACCCAATGGCGGCGTCGCTTTTTCACCGACGAGATGCTCAAGCGGGCCGGACTTCCCAACGAACCGATCGCCCGTCCTGAAGCGCCGGAGTTGCCGGATGATTTCGCGCGGATCAGTTGGGCCGAGCTGACCGGCTACATGCGCCGGATGCTCCTCCGTGATTCCGACCAGATGAGCATGGCGGTTTCCCTCGAATTGCGCGTGCCCTTCCTCGATCACGAGCTGGTCGAGTATTCGTTAGGCCTGCCCGCCGCGGAAAAGCAACGTTATGGCGAGGGCAAAGGTCTGCTGGTGGAAGCCTGTCGCGATCTGCTTCCGCCCTCGGTTTACGAGCGGCCGAAAGCCGGCTTCGCCCTGCCGATGAAGGAATGGATGGCCGGGCCGCTCCTCTCTTTTGTCGACGTGGGACTGCGAGAGATTTTGGAGCGCGAGCTGTTGCCGGAGAGTTTTGTGTCCGACGCCCGCGACCGCTTTCGCGCTGGCCGTCTCCATTGGACGCGGCTCTGGAGCATGGTCGTGCTTGGCCATTTCGTGAGGCGAACCCAGGCGGCGCCCCGCCCCGATGAAAATATTGCGCTGCATACATTCGCTTGATCCGGCGATCGGCGGACCGCTCGAATCGGTCAAGCAATCGTCGCTCGTTCTGGCACAGCGAGGGCACGACGTGGAGGTGGTGTCGCTCGACGCTCCCGACGCGCCGGGAGTAGCGCAATTTCCCGCGACCGTTCATGCGCTCGGGCCGGGGCGCGGAAGCTACGGTTACTCGTCGCGATTCTTCCCCTGGCTTCGAGAACACCGTTCGCAATATGACGCGGTTGTAGTCCATGGGATTTGGCAGTACCACAGCTTTGCTGTCTGGCGGGCGCTGCACCAAACCGCGACGCCTTACTTCGTTTTCCCGCACGGGATGCTCGATCCGTGGTTCAACCGCACCTATCCGCTCAAGCACCTCAAGAAGCTGCTCTATTGGCCGTGGGCCGATTACCGCGTGCTGCGCGATGCCCGCGCGGTGCTGTTTACCTCGGAGGAGGAGCGATTGCTGGCCCGAGAATCTTTTTCGCTCTATCGCTGCCACGAGGTGGTGGTGAACTACGGCACCGCCGCGCCAGAGGTCGATCTCGCGCAGGCGCGGGAAGAATTTTGGAGCGCTTTTCCTCAACTTCGGGGTCAGGAACTGCTGCTCTTTCTCGGTCGTCTCCACGAGAAGAAAGGCTGTGCTGAGCTGATCCGGGGGGTCGCGGCCACTCCTGGCCCGCAACTCGTTCTGGCCGGGCCGTGCGCTAACGAGAATTATTTGCAGCACTTGAAAGCCTTAACGAAAGAGCTTGGATGCGAGGACCGGATCACTTTTCCGGGCATGCTGACGGGCGAGCGGAAATGGGGCGCTTTCGCCGCCGCGGACGCCTTTATCCTGCCTTCGCATCAGGAGAACTTTGGGATCGCGATCGCGGAAGCGCTGGCCTGCGGTACGCCCGTCCTGATCTCGAACAAGGTGAACATCTGGCGCGAAATCGTGGCGGATGGCTGCGGGTTTGCCGAAGAGGATGACCTCGCCGGCACCACCCGTCTCCTCGCACGCTGGCAGGCGACCTCGCCAGAGCAACGCGCGGCGATGAGCGCGAGTGCGCGCAGCTGCTTCGCGCAACGTTTTGAAATCAACCAGGCGGTTGATTCCTTTCTGCGGGTTCTGGGGGGCGAGACGCAGGGCCAATGAAAATCACGATCGTTCTCGGCGCTTTTTTCCCGGTCCCGCCGTTGCTCGGTGGTGCGGTTGAAAAGGTTTGGTTCGCGCTCGGGCAGGAATTCGTCAGGCAGGGTCATGAGGTGGTCCAAATTTCGCGGCGCCATCCCGAGCTTCCCGACACGGAGGTGATAGAAGGCGTGCGCCATTCGCGAGTACGGGGTCATGCGCAACCTGGATCGATCATCTGGCTGAAGTGGCTGGATCTTCTTTACTCATGGCGGGTCCGCCGGGTTTTGCCGCTGGCCGATATTCTCGTGACGAACACTTTTTGGTTGCCGCTTATTGTGAGGCGAAAAGACCGCGGTCGGATTTACGTGCACGTCCAACGTGGTCCCAAAGGACAGATGCGCTGGTACAAGAATGTGGCGCGGCTCTGCGCGGTCTCGCGCGCGATCGCCGATGAGATCATCGCGGAGGTGCCGCAGTTGCGGGACAAGGTTCGCGTCATCCCGAATGCGCTTCCTTTTCGGATCGATCCTCGGCCGAGCACCACGCGCGCGCCGACGATTCTCTTCGTCGGCCGAGTGCATCCGGAAAAAGGAATCGAGCTGTTCCTCCGCGCTCTGCCCCACGTGCCGCGGGAAATGCTGGCGCAATGGAAAGTGAAGATTGTCGGCCCTCATGAAGTGGCACTCGGTGGCGGCGGCGAACCCTTCCTCGCCAAAATGCAGGAACTGGCGGCGCGGAGCGGCGCCCAAGTGGAGTGGCGCGGTAAAGTCTTCGATCCGCAGGAGCTGGCGGAACAATATCGGTCGTCGTTAGTCTTCGTTTACCCTTCGGTGGCGGAGACGGGTGAAGCGCTCCCGGTGGCACCCCTCGAGGCGATGGCCCACGGGTGCGCGCCATTTGTTTCCGGCCTTCCCTGCTTTCGGGATTACATTGCCGACGGCGTGACCGGATTTGTCTTTGATCATCGCAGCCCGGAGCCGGAGCAAGCTCTCGCCGGTCGGCTGGGCGACTTGCTCGGCTTGGGTCGGGAACGAATCGAGCAGATCGGTCAAGCCGCGCGCGCACAAGCGGCTGAATTCGACGTCGCGCGGGTGGCGCAACGTTATCTTGAGGATTTCGCCAGTTTGTTGAAAGTGGAAGCCTAACGAATGACCGAGCCGCTGAAAAACGTCGATCCCGGACAGACCTCGCCTTTTGCCTCACCCTGGTCGGTCAACGAACGCCTTTGGCGCATGCTCTGGGAGTTCTGCTGGGCGGTCTTTTGTTCCTGGACGCCGAAGCCGTTCAACCCGTGGCGGCTTTTTTGGTTAGGCGTGTTTGAGGCCAAGATTCATGGAACACCTTTCGTCCATCAACGGGCGCGGATCGCAATACCCTGGAACCTGACCCTGCACGACCGCGCCTGCCTCGGTGATCGGGCCAATGCCTACAGCCTGGGCGAAATCGAGATTGGCGCGCGCGCGGTGGTGGCGCAGGAGGTTTACCTGAGTGCGGGCAGCCATGATTTCAACGATCCCGCTCTCCCTTTGGTGGTGGGAAAAATCACGATCGGTGAGGATGCATTTCTCGGCGCGCGAACTTTCATTATGCCCGGGGTGACGGTGGGCGCGCGGGCGGTGGTGGGCGCTTGTTCGGTGGTGACCCGAGATGTGGAGCCGAACGTTTTCGCCGCCGGAAATCCGTGTCGCGTTCTTCGACCGCGGGCCTAACCAACCTCGGGCCGGCGGAAGCGGGCCACGATTTGGCTGGAAAGTTTTCTCCTCAGGCCGGCGGGCAGGTGTCCGGTCAGATTTTCGATGCCATCGACGAGCGGCCGCGGGATGCGGCGCAGGGCCAACTCCGTCTTCATATGGCCGCTGGTGAGCGGGTTGGTGGAGAGGATGAGCTTTTCCAGGACGAGCCCGGCGCGGGCAGCCAGCGGCTCCACTTCTTCGGGGTGGAGAAGAAAGATGTGTCCATCGGTATCGGGCTTGAATTGCACCGATTCGTAGACAGCCGGATCCAACGAGTCGCTGAACTTGGGCAACTTGTTGCGAAAATAGGCGCCGTTAGGCGTGGTCATGATGACATAGCCGCCGGGGCGCACGAGTTGCGCGGTGCGCGCGAGCAACTGGTCGGGGTGGGCAGTGTGTTCGATGATTTCCGTGATCAACACCCCGTCGAATAGTTGCGATGGCTCGAGGTGAAAAGCGTTGCCCGGCGCGAAGTGAATCGTGCCGATCTCCCGCTTCAGACGCACGTAACCGGCCAGGTCGCTGCGCATGTCGTTCCAGGTCACTTCGTAACCCATTTCGGCCAGGCCGATCGAGAAATTGCCTTGGGCGGCGGCGATATCGAGGATGCGCGCGCCGGGCGGCAGCACCTCGGTGACGAGACGGAAGGTAGCGCGGCGGCGCCGATCGTAGGCGTAGGCGTAGCCGCGATTTCTGATCTGCCCGTAGACTTCCTCCAAGTCGTAGCGGAAGGAGGCCTTCCACGATTCCGGCCAATTTTCGTCGAGGTGAACGCGCTTCAAGAGAGTGGTTGGCGGAACGATCCCTTAAATCCCGAGGCTGTCCAGAGTGACGAAGTTCCGATCATGACAGAGATAGCTTGGGCTGGAAATGGAAATATCGGATTTATGGCGGGCTACGTCTGGCCTTCGGTCCCGGATGCGAGCCTAGGGCGCCCTTTCGAGCCGGGAGCGAGGGATCGGATGTCCCTCACGGCGGTGTCTGACCGGCGGCATGGAGGAATGAACGATTCTTTTCTATCAATCCTGCACGCATCGTGCTGAGATTCTCGCCTTGCTCAAAGACTACGATTTTCCCATCGTCGCCTCGTGGATAAGAACGACGCACCAGTCCCGGTATCGGTCATCGTGCCGATTAAAAACGAAGCGGGCAATCTGCCGCGCTGCCTGGGCGCGATCGCGTGGGCGGCTGAGATTTTCGTGGTCGACTCCCAGAGCACGGACGGCTCGCAACGGATGGCGGAAGAGTTTGGTGCGCGAGTGGTCCAGTTCGGATTCAACGGCACCTGGCCGAAGAAGAAAAACTGGGCGCTGGAGAACCTTCCGTTTGGTCACGAATGGGTCTTCATTCTCGACGCCGACGAAGTGTTGCCGGCGGGAGCGGAAGCGGAGTTTCGGGCCGCCATCGCGCAGGCGGGGGAGACGGCGGGCTACTGGATCAATCGTCGCTTCATGTTCATGGGCCGCTGGCTGCGGCACGCCTACTATCCGAACTGGAATATGCGGCTTTTTCGCCATTCGTTAGGACGATATGAAAAGTTGACCGAGGCCGCCACCGCCAGCGGCGACAACGAAGTGCACGAGCATGTGGTGGTGCAGGGGCCGACCGGTCGATTGCGGTGCGAGCTGGATCATTACGCCTTTCCTTCGGTGGAAGTTTTTGTCGAGAAACACAATCGTTATTCCAACTGGGAAGCGCGCGTGGCGGTGGCCAACCGAGGAGTTCGGCCATCGGACGAATTGCAGAGCGCGCGGGTGGCGCAAAGGCGGAAACTGAAACGACTCTCGCAACGGCTCCCCTTTCGTCCGCTCTTGCGCTTTCTCTACGTCTACGTTTGGGAACGCGGTTTTCTCGACGGGCGCGAAGGTTATTACTTCGCGCGCATGCACGCTTTCTACGAGTTCCTCTCCGTCGCGAAAACCTACGAATTGGAGAAGCGAACCAAGTTGTAGGGCGAGCACTTCGCTTGCCCCGAGGCAGAAAACAGGGCAGGCGGAGCGCCCGCCCTACAATCTAAAACTCTGCGCTGCCCGGGGTGCGGGCGAAGGGAATCACGTCGCGGATGTTGGCCACGCCGGTGACGAACATCAGCATCCGCTCAAAGCCCAGCCCGAAGCCGGCGTGTGGCACAGTGCCGTAGCGGCGGAGATCGAGGTACCATTTGTAGTCGGCCAGGTTCATGTTGTGCCGTCGAAGATTCTCCTCCAGCACCTCGAGGCGCTCTTCGCGCTGACTTCCCCCGACGATCTCGCCGATGCCGGGGACGAGCAGATCCATCGCCGTGACGGTGCGGTCGTCGTCATTCAGTCGCATGTAGAAGGGCTTAATCTCTTTCGGATAATTGAAGACCGTGACGGGGCATTTGAAATGTTTCTCGGTCAGCCAGCGCTCGTGCTCGGATTGGAGGTTGAGGCCGTATTCGACCGGAAATTCGAACTTCTGTCCGCTCGCGCGGAGCAGCTCGATCGCCTCGGTGTAACTGATCCGTTGAAAGGGCCGTTCGACCACGAAATCGAGGCGAGCGCTTAGTTCCTTGTCGACGAACTTCGCGAAAAGCCCGAGCTCATCGGGGCAGTGCTTCTGGATGTCCTGCACGAGGTATTTCACCAGCGCTTCGGCCAGGTCCATGTCGCCGTCCAGATCACAGAAGGCCATTTCCGGCTCGATCATCCAAAACTCATTCGCGTGGCGTGAGGTATTCGAGTTCTCCGCCCGGAAGGTGGGACCGAAGGTATAGACTTTGGACAAGGCGCAGGCGAACGCCTCCGCCTCGAGTTGTCCGCTCACGGTCAGATAGGTGCGGCGTGCAAAGAAGTCCTTCGTGTCGTCGATGACGTCGTTAGGCAAGAGCGGCGGATTCTTTGGGTCGAGCGTGGTGACGCGGAACAACTCGCCCGCACCTTCGCAATCGCTCCCGGTAATGATCGGCGTATGCACGTAAATGAAGCCGCGGTCCTGGAAAAATTGGTGAATAGCGAAGGCGAGCCGGCTGCGCACGCGGAAGACGCTTCCAAAGAGGTTGGAGCGCGGCCGCAGATGTGCGATCTCGCGCAGGAACTCAGGAGTGTGGCCCTTTTTCTGGAGCGGATAGCTTTCATCCGACGCGCCGACGATTTCGATGGAGTCCGCGACCACTTCCCAGCTTTGGCCTTTCCCCTGCGACGGAACTAGTGGCCCGCGCACGACGACAGACGCGCCCGTAATCAGACGCTGGACCTCGGCGTAATTGGGCAGGGTGTTGCGAGCGATGACCTGGAGATTCCGCAGCGAAGAGCCGTCGTTTAGTTCCACGAAGGAGAAATCCTTCGAATCGCGGCGGGTGCGCACCCAGCCCTGGACCTGCACCTCATCCGCGGGCGCGGTTCGTTGCAGAGCATCCTTCACGGAAATGGGCGTGAGCATGCGGAAGTTTGCCGGACCTTCGCCCGCCGACAAGTAAAACGAACGAAACGCCCTTTATGCGATCGAGCCGAAGCGCTGGTCTTCGTGCAGCATGGCTGCGATGCAGCTCACCATGTCCGCGAGGTGCGAGGGATGGGCGACAAAGCTGTAACCGCCGAAAAACCCGACCGATCCAATTTGTCCGTTTGGGGCCACACTCGTCAGGCAAACCATCGGCACGTCGCGGAGGGAAGTATCGGTGTGAATCTGCTGGGCAATTTCGTCGGCTTCAACCTGCTCGGAGACAGCGTCGAGCAGGATCAGATCGGGCTGAAAATGGAGCGCGGTGTGAAGGGCGCGCCGGCCATGGCATTCCAGGCGAATGAGATATTGCCCCGTCTCTTGCAAAGCCGTCCCGACGACCGCGGTCAGGTGCGGTTCATGGTCGATCAAGAGGATTCGCTTCGGATAGGTCATTGGCACGACTAACGAAGCCCTTATTAGCAGCCAGTATGCCATGGGACCGATCCTCGCCGGCGGGCAAGTCCCGCTTTTTAATTGGTCTGCGTATGCTTAATTGCTCCCTTGCCGTTATGTCGAACCAAGTGAAGAAGCCCGCTGCCGAAGCGAACTTCGAACAGGCCATGAAACGGCTGGAAGAAATTGTGGAGCAGATGGAGTCCGGCGAGCTGCCGCTCGAGGATTTGATCGTGCGTTACGAGGAAGGAATGAAGCTGGTCAAAGTCTGCCAGGAACGCCTCGCCTCGGCCGAGCAACGCATCGAAATCATCACCCGCAACAGCGCCGGGAAGCCGGTGGTGAAGAAATTTGAACCGGCCGCCGCGGCCCAGCCGGAAACCCAAGGAGAACCAAAAAATGTCGACGTCAGTCTCTTCTGAGATCGCGAAAACCCATTTGCTGGAGGGAATTCATTCCCCGGCCGACATCAAGGCGCTGCCGGAAGAAAGCCTCCCGCAACTCGCGCAGGAAGTGCGCGATGAGCTGATCAATGTGCTTTCGCAGACCGGCGGGCACCTCGGTCCGAATCTCGGCGTGGTCGAGCTGACCATTGCGCTTCATCGGGTTTTCAGCACGCCGCACGACAAGTTTGTCTTCGACGTCAGCCACCAGGGCTACGTGCACAAGATGTTCACCGGGCGCCTCGACCGCATCCACACCATGCGGCAGTACGAGGGGTTGAATGGTTTCCTGCTTCGGACCGAAAGCGAGCACGATTCCTACGGCGCGGGTCACGCCGGGACCGCCTTGTCCGCCGGACTCGGCATGGCGGTGGGCCGCGATTTGCTGGGCGGAGACGAGAACGTGGTGGTGGTGGCGGGCGACGCTGCTTTCACCTGCGGCATCAGCTACGAGGCGCTCAACAACGTCCGCGCGCAGACCAAGCGTTTCATCGTGGTGTTGAACGATAACGAGTGGTCGATCGCCAAGAACGTGGGCGCGATCGCGGCCTACCTGAACAACATCGTGACCAACCCGACCTACGCGCACCTGCACGAAAAGGCCGGCCGCTTCATCAAAGCCATCGCCGGTCGCGGGATGCTGAACCTCGCGCACAAGGTTGAGGAGGGCGTCAAGAACCTGCTCGTCCCCAGTGTGATTTTCGAAGAACTGGGCTTGCGTTATTACGGCCCGATCGATGGCCACGATATTTCGCTGCTGACTCACACCTTCGAGTTTCTGAAGCGCCAGGAAGAGCCTGTCCTGCTTCATATCCTGACGAAAAAAGGCAAAGGCTACGAGCCGGCCATCGCCAAGCCGGACAAGTTCCACGGCCTTGGAAAATTCACCGCCGAGACAGGCGAGACCGCCGCAGCGGGCACTCCCACCTATTCCGAAATTCTCGGCAAGACGTTAGGCAAATTCGCCGATACGAATCGCAAGATCGTGGCCATCACGGGCGCGATGCCGAGCGGCACCGGCCTCGGCTTTTTCCAGGCAAAACATCCCGACCGTTACTACGATGTCGGGATCGCGGAAGAACACGCTGCGCTCTTCGCCTGCGGTCTGGCGACGCAGGGTCTGAAGCCGTTCCTCACCATCTATTCGACTTTCATGCAGCGCGCCTATGACATGATTGTTCATGACATTGCGCTCCAGAATCTGAACGTCGCGCTCTGCATGGATCGCGCCGGACTGAGCGGAGATGACGGTCCCACCCACCACGGATTATTCGACATCGGCTACCTGCGCCACATCCCCAACATCGTGCACATGCAGCCGAAAGATGAAGAGGAGTTCGCTGATATGCTTTGGACGATGGCGAATTACAATTCCGGTCCGATCGCAGTCCGGTATCCGCGCGGTGCGGGAACGGGTGCGAAGCCGAAGTCGACGCCGAAGTTGCTGGAAATCGGCAAAGCCGAAGTGGTGCAGCACGGCAAGGACGTCGCCATCTTCGGTCTCGGTAACATGTTCGAAATGGCGCAGGAAGCGGCGCAAAAACTGGAGACCATGGGCTATTCCGTGGCGTTGATCAACCCGCGCTGGATCAAGCCGCTGGACACCGGCACGCTCGAGTTTTTCGCCCGCGGCGTGCAGGTTCTTTGCACGCTCGAGGACCACGTTTTGCACAACGGTTTCGGCTGCGGTGTGATGGAGCATCTGTCCACACAGATGATCAACACGCCAGTCGTCCGGATCGGCTGGCCCGATCAATTCATCGAGCACGGGACCATCCCAATCCTGCGCCAGAAACATGGCCTAACGAGCGATGCCCTGGTCGAGAAAGTGATGCCGCTTTTGGAAAAGCGGACGGCGGGCGCGCGACCTACCGCAGCCTGAAGCGGCGCGCTTTGATGACTCAGTCCGAGAGATAAGCGGAAAGCGCTTGATCCAGGGAATGCATGAACTCAGCCGGTGCGATCTCGATCACATCAAGGAGCCGCGTCTTTTTAACCTGCCGCATGCCGGGCAGAACCGCATAATTGATTTTCTTGCTGGTTAGTTTCAGTGGGAGGCGCAGAGGCCAGAGAGCCGGGGCCTGGGTCGATAGTGGAATGGCTACAACGGTTTCCAGATGCGCATTGTGCTCTGAGTTCGAAATGAGGATCCCGGGTCTCGTTTTGCCAAATTCTGGAGGCCTGGTGTCTTCTAGATCAATCCAGACTATCGTCCCGCGCTTCATTTCCGGCGGGGTCGGGGAGTGGTAGCGAGGGGGGCGGCTTCCCATTCATCCATCGCTTTGCGCTCCGCGGCATTGGCTCGGAGGAGATTCATGTATGTTTCGGCCGCATCCCGCATCTGGCGCCGTCGGAGATCGCGCTGCAGCGCCTCCCGCACGTAGGCAGAGAGGGTTTGCCTGGGTGATTTGACACTTTCGATCGCTCGCAGAAGTTCGCCATCCAGCTTTACAGTAGTTGCCGGCATACCAATTTAGTAGCAAATGAGAGTACAAGAGTCAACTTTCCGATGAGCGCGATCGAAGCCTCCGGCCTGACCAAGGTTTATCGGACCTACCGCAAGGAGAGTGGGCTTTGGGCTTCGGTCAAAGGCCTGGTGAGGCGCAAGTACGAGGAGACGCGCGCGGCGGACAATATCTCCTTCACGATCGAGGAGGGCGAACTGGTTGGCTTTCTCGGCCCGAATGGGGCCGGCAAAACGACCGTCCTGAAAATGCTCTCCGGCTTGCTCAATCCCACCTCGGGAGAGGCCCGCGTGCTCGGCTTTGTGCCATGGGAGCGGCGCGACGAGATGAAGCGACAATTCAGTCTGCTCATGGGCCAGAAGAACGCGCTTTGGTGGGATTTGCCGGCGCAGGAATCGCTCGAGTTGAACCGGGCGATCTATGGCATCGACCGCGCGCGCTTCAAGAAAGTCGTCGGCGGCCTGAGCGAACTGCTCGAGGTGGGGGACAAGATGAACGTGATGGTGCGCGAGCTGTCGTTAGGCGAGCGGATGAAGATGGAACTCATTTCCGCGCTCATCCACGAGCCCAAAGTTCTGTTCCTCGACGAACCAACCATCGGTCTCGACGTCGTGAGCCAGCAGCGGGTGCGGGAGTTCCTCCGGCTCTACAACCAGGAACACAGGATCGTGACCATGCTGACCAGTCATTACATGCAGGACATCGAGGCGCTTTGTCACCGCGTCATCATCATCGATCACGGTAAGATCTTTTTCGACGGCGAGCTGAGCGCGATCATCGACCGCTTCTCCGGCCACAAAGTGATCAGCCTGACATTCGACGATAGCGAGGAGCGCGATTTTTCGGCGCTCGGCGAGGTGGTCGAACAAACTCCAATCAGCGTCCAACTCAAAGTCCCGCGCGCCAAAGTCACCGAGGTCGCGCGGCAGTTGCTCAGCGCTTGTTCCGTCTCGGATATTAACGTGCAGGAACTGCCGGTCGAAGATGTGATTCGCCAGCTCTTCGGCGAACGGAGCGCGGAGAATCGCGCCGCGCAGCAACTGCCGGTCGCCTGATTATACCCACGAACGTTGCATCGAGGTTTTCAGCTCGTGCACGTAACCGGGATTCACCTCGAACTCGACGCCCGGCATTTCCGTGGCCGTTACTTGCTCGCGATACGGCTTGCTCTCTACGTAACCGGCCGCGAGGAGCGCGTTGAGGACATCGGTCAGATCCTCAGATTGGATTTGGGTGTGCTCTCGGATCTGCTCACCCGGCACAGGCTCCGCGAACCCGAGGGCCTTCAGAACGGCCAATTCGCGACCACTGAGTTTGATTCGACGCATCGGTTGATAAGGAGCAGGTCGCATACCGGCAGTAAGTGCCAACGACCGAGCGATTCTTTACTCGGGGCGCGGGCGCGGTAACTTCCCAGTCCCATGCCTGTTTCCGAGGACCAGATCAAAGACGCGCTCAAGAGCGTGAAATACCCCGGCTTCAGCCGCGACATCGTTTCGTTCGGCCTGGTCAAAGGGATCGATGCCCGCGACGGCGAGGTGATAGTGCAACTTGCGCTGGCTACCAACGACCCCGCCATTCCACAAACGATCAAGAACGAAGCCGAAGCTGCGTTGCGTAATCTCGCCGGAGTGCGGGAAGCGAAAGTGCGAATCGACATTCAAGCTCCGCCTTCCGGGAGCGGTGCCGCCGGAGTCGGCGCAACCAAGATTCCCGGGATCAAGCACGTCGTCGCAATCGCCAGCGGCAAAGGCGGTGTCGGCAAGTCGACCGTGGCGGCTAATCTCGCGGTCGCGCTCGAACAAACCAAGGCTGCCGTCGGTCTCTGCGACTGCGACATCTATGGCCCGAGCATTTCGCTCATGTTTGGTTCGCGCGAGCGACCAATGGCCACCGAAGACAATCGCATCATTCCGGTGGAACAATACGGACTGCGCCTGATGTCGATGGGTTTTCTCCTCGACGACGCAGCGCCCGCCATCCTGCGGGGTCCGATGGTGACGCGCTACACCCAGCAATTTTTGCGACAGGTCGAGTGGGGCGAACTCGATTACCTCGTGCTCGATCTTCCGCCGGGCACGGGCGACATCCAACTCACCATCGTGCAAACCGTGGCGCTCGCCGGCGCGATCATTGTCACCACGCCGCAGGAAGTGGCGCTGATCGATGCCCGCAAAGCGTCCGCCATGTTCGAAAAAGTAAACGTGCCGGTCCTCGGATTAATCGAAAACATGAGCTACTTCCTCTCGCCTTCGGATGGAGTCCGCTACGACATCTTTGGAAGTGGCGGAGGCGAACGGGAGGCGAAGCGCATTCGGGTGCCGTTGCTCGGCCAGATCCCGATCGACATCCCGACCCGCGAGGCGGGCGATCGCGGGATGCCGGTCACGGCCGAAACGAAAGATTCGCCCGTGGCGGCGGAGTTCAGGCGAATCGCGGATCGGCTCCGCGAGACTTTGCCGACAACCTAAAGGCTTGCTAACTTGCGCGAATTTCGTCTAAATAACCGCCGCTCAGGTTCGTCTCATGCTAAAGGGATTGGGTCATCAGAGCCATGAACGAAAACGCCAGAATGGATTCATCCGACGACGCGGGCTCGCACTTTTTGAAGAACTCGGTGCTCTACAAAGAGTTCCTGGCTGAGCGCGAGGAAATTTTGAAACACAAATGGATCGAGAGCGAGAAAGCCGGCTCCGACATCGGATTTGAGAGAGCGCTCCTCGACTGGATCGTGAAACACCGCTCCAGTTGGCGCGAACGAAGAACGCGCGAAGCCAGATTGAGCCGGGCGCCGGCCTGATCCAGCGCCCTTCCTTTAAAGCGATCCCGCGAGGTCGCCAAGGAAATGAAAAACGACACGCCTAACGCAACCGCCCCTGCCCGCATTTTTGGTGCGGACGACATACGACGTGCCGTGCGGCGGATCGCCCACGAAATCATCGAGCGCAATCGCGATCTTGTGCCGCTCCTCCTCGCCGGCATCCCGGCGCGCGGTGTTGAGCTGGCCCAACGCCTCGCGGCCGATATCGAATCACTCGTAAAAGTTCGGGTTGCGACCGGCGTGATCGATGTGGCCATGCATCGTGACGACGTCGGGCGGCGAACGGAGCTGCCGGTGGTGAGGGCTTCCCAATTGCCTCTGCCTTTGGAAGGACGAACGGTCATCATCGTCGACGATGTTCTCTACACCGGGCGCACCTGCCGGGCGGCGATGGACGCGCTCGGCTCGTTTGGGAGGCCGGCTTGCATTCAATTCGCGGCCCTGATCGATCGCGGTCATCGCGAGTTGCCGATCCGGCCCGATTTTGTCGGCAAGAATCTGCCGACGGCGCGGGGTGAGCGAGTGCGGGTGCGGCTCGCGCAAGGAGACGGGGAGGAGGACGGGGTTTGGCTCGTGAAATCGAATGAGTAACGAGACGGTCCGCTGGACGCGGAAGGATTTGCTGGGCTTGCGCGAGCTGTCGGCCGCAGAAATCGGGCTCGTCCTTGAAACAGCCGACGCTTTCAAGCAGGTCGGAACCCGGGAGGTGAAGAAGGTTCCCGCCCTCCAGGGCAAGACGCTGATCAACCTCTTCGTCGAGCCCAGCACACGAACGCGCATTTCCTTCGAACTGGCGGCCAAACGTCTCAGCGCCGATATCGTGAACATCTCGGCCTCGGCGTCCAGCCTAACGAAAGGGG
>JALYOR010000122.1 GCA_030856765.1 Verrucomicrobiota bacterium
CGACTCCGACGCCGACTCCGACGCCGTAACCGACACCGACACCAACTCCGACACCAACTCCAACTCCGACGGCGACCCCGACACCTACGCCAGCCGCCCCCGTCATCACGCGCCAGCCCCGCAACCGAAGGGCGGGGGTGGGTCAATCCGCCAGTTTCGTGGTCGGTGCCACTGGTGCGCCTCCTC
Organism: Verrucomicrobiota bacterium; assembly: GCA_030856765.1. Classification (GTDB taxonomy): domain Bacteria; phylum Verrucomicrobiota; class Verrucomicrobiia; order Chthoniobacterales; family UBA10450; genus Palsa-1392. The sequence continues at coordinate 187 of JALYOR010000122.1, forward strand.
TGACCTATCAGTGGCAGAAGAACGGCGCCGACATTTTTGGCGCTACTTCGAGTAGATATGACACCCTTCCGGTTACGCCGCTTGATAATGGCTCGATCTTTACCGTCGTCGTCAGCAACCCCGGTGGAAGCGTCACCAGCAACGATGCCCGCTTACTCGTCCGCTAACAGACGCGAATCCTTGCGTTAGGTTTTTTCCTTCGCGTCTCTCGCTATCGCCAGGAAAGACCCGCCCACCGTTTCTCAGTGCAGGGTCAGGGGATACGCGAACCCTGCGCTCAATGGCGTCCGCGTTGGGGAGTTCCTTGCCATCATTTACGGCGCTTCGAAAAAATCGTCGCCCCGCTCGCGCCGAAAGATTGAGTGCGAACTGGAATAACTCCGAGCAAACCCATCTGGCTTCCAAATACCGATTCGCAAGCGGGAAGCTTGGGCTACCTTCTCCGATGCTGATTGATACCCACGCGCACCTCGACTATCCGGATTTCGCCGCCGACTTTGACCACGTTCTCGCCCGCGCCAACGAGGCCGGCGTGAGGCGCATCATCACCATCGGCACTTCCGTCGAGAGTAGCCGCCGCGCGGTCGAACTGGCCGAAAAATATCCGAATGTCTATGCCGTCATCGGCGTCCATCCCAGTTCTGCCGAGGCGGCGGAAGATGATGTCATCACGCCGTTGCGCGAGCTGGCGAAAAGTGCACGGGTCGCGGCCATCGGCGAGACGGGGCTCGATTATCATCGGCTTCCAAGCGCAGAAGTGGCCCGAGAGCGCAAGACGCAGGTGATCAACCAGGCACTACAGGCGGAAACGGACGACGAAATTGAGAGCGGAATTCATGATGGCGCGATCAAGGGCAAACAGGCCAGCCTGTTTCAGCAGCAACTCGACCTGGCCGTCGAATTGAAAATGAATGTCGTCATTCACCAGCGCGATGCATGGGACGATACGCTCGAGTTGTTGCGCGACTACGGGCGGCAGGTGAGCGGCGTCTTTCATTGCTTCGGGGGAACGAAAGAGCAGGCCGAGGAAGTGATCGCGCTCGGGCACCTCGTTTCCTTCACCGGTATCGTCACGTTTAAGAATGGCGCGAGCGTGCGCGACGTCGCGGCCGGGCTGTCGTTAGGCGAATTCATGGTCGAGACCGATTGCCCTTATCTCGCGCCGGAGCCGCATCGCGGGAAACGCTGCGAGCCAGCTCACACCCGCCTGGTGGCGGAAAGCATCGCGGCGGCCCGCGGGATCAGCGTCGAAGATCTGGCCCGCGCCACGACGGGGACTGCGGAGGAATTCTTTCGCCTGGAAGGAGCATGAGGTTCGCTCTTCCGCTTCATTGCCTCGCCGCTCTCGCCCTCGTTGCACTCGGACCGTCCTGCGCCACGGTCGATCGACGCCACCAGGTCATCGTCAGCATTCCGCAACAACGCATGGCGCTGCTCAAAGATGGCGCGCCGCTCGCTACCTATCCCGTTTCGACCTCAAAATCTGGCCTCGGTGATTTGCCGGGAACAAGCTGGACGCCGCTCGGCCGCCTCCAGATTGCGAAGAAGATCGGGGCCGGTGCGCCGAGCGGAGCGGCCTTCAAGGACCGTCGTCCGACGGGCGAAATCGTGCCGCCGAATGCGCCGGGACGCGACATTATCGTGACCCGCATCCTTTGGTTGCGCGGGGAAGAAGCGCAAAATCAACGCGCCTATGCGCGCTTTATCTACATTCACGGCACCCCGGAGGAGCGGAACATCGGCCTGCCGGTGAGCTACGGTTGCATCCGGATGCGCTCCCAGGATGTGGTCGAGCTTTTCGATATCGTGGGCAACGGCGCCCAGGTGAGAATTGAAAATCAGCCGCTCGAAACGCTCGTCCCTGGACTCATTCCGCCGACGGACCGTTTTGTCTCCACCCACAATTTCGCCCCGACGCAGATTCGTTAGGGCCTAACGATCAGTTAGGGCAGCTGGCCAAGGTGTTTTTGCACGCCTGGCTTGGCCAGGAGCTGCATGTCGGCGTCGACCATGATCTCGACCAGCTCGCGGAAACGCACTTTCGGTTCCCAATCGAGCACTCGCTTCGCTTTCGCGGGGTCACCAATCAGGAGATCCACTTCCGCCGGACGCTCGTAGCGGTCGTCGTGCTTGACGTATTCTTGCCAGTCGAGATCGACCCGGCCGAAGGCAATGTCGAGAAATTCACGAATTGTGTGCGTCTCGTTCGTGGCGAGCACGAAATCGTCCCCTTCGTCATGCTGGAGGATGCGCCACATTCCCTCGACGTATTCCGGCGCATAACCCCAGTCGCGTTTCGCGTCGAGGTTGCCGAGGAAGAGTTCGTTCTGCAGGCCGTGCTTAATGGCTGCGACCGCGCGGGTGATCTTGCGGGTCACGAACGTTTCCCCCCGGCGGGGGCTCTCGTGGTTGAAGAGGATGCCGTTGCTCGCGCAAAGTCCGTAGCTTTCGCGGTAATTGACCGTTGCCCAGTAGGCGAAAACTTTCGCCACCCCATACGGGCTCCGCGGCCAGAATGGCGTCGTCTCGGTCTGCGGCACCTCCTGCACTTTGCCAAACATCTCGCTGCTCGAGGCCTGATAAAATCGCGAACGCACCCCGGCTTCGCGCACCGCTTCCAGGATGCGGATGGTCCCAACGCCGGTCACGTCGGCGGTGTACTCCGGAATATCGAAGCTGACCCGAACGTGGCTCTGCGCGCCGAGGTGGTAAATTTCGTCCGGTTTCAACTCGTAGATCAGTTTTACGAGGCTGACCGAGTCGCTCAAGTCGCCGTAGTGCAGAAACATCTTCACGCCGTTGATATGCGGATCGGCGTAGAGATGGTCGATGCGCGAGGTGTTGAAGGTGCTGGCGCGCCGGATGATCCCGTGCACCTCGTAGCCCTTTTCCAGCAGCAGATCGGCGAGGTAACTTCCATCCTGGCCGGTGATCCCGGTGACCAATGCGCGTTTCATGAGGCGCAACGCTCTACCCCATCGCGTCGACCCGGGCAACCCCTCCTTCAGAGAATGCCAGTCGGACCGGGTGAATTAGCGCTAGCTAACAAGAAAAACGGCTAATACAGCCCGCGCCCCTCCGGCTCCTCCCCAAGGCTGGTGCCGAAGACTATTCTCCCCACTCGCTTGGTCCTCCTCGCGAGACCGACGCGACGGTTGCTAGGAAAGTTCGATCGATTTGACGTGCGATTCGGGGTCTCGCATTTGCTCCAAAACCATTCGCTGCGCTTCCACCAGCTGCCGGATGCCGGCCGATCCTAGCCAAAGCATTTCATCCATCTGCGCGCGCGCAAACGTCGCTTCCTCGCCAGATCCTTGCACCTCGACAAATTCGCCGCTTTCCGTGGCGACTAAATTGAAATCGACCGTCACTGCCTTGTCCTCTTCGTAGTCGAGATCGAGCAAAGCGACGCCGTCGCAGACCCCGGCGCTGACCGCCGCGACCAACTGCCGCACGGGCGACTCGGCGATCTTTCCTTCATCAACGAGGCGCCGGCAGGCGAGCGAGAAGGCTACGCTGGCACCCGTAATGGCCGCCGTTCGGGTCCCACCGTCGGCCTGCAAAACATCGCAATCGACCCAAAGAGTCCGGGATCCCAATTTCTCGAGATCGACGACCGCCCTCATCGAGCGACCAATCAGGCGTTGAATTTCGCTGCTCCGGCCGTCGAGGCGGCCCTTGGAGATGTCGCGCGGCTTCCTGGTGTGAGTCGAATAGGGCAGCATCGAATACTCCGCCGTTAGCCACCCCCCCGTGACCCGCTGCTCCTTCATCCATCGAGGCACTGATTCCTCCACCATCACTCCGCAAAGGACCCGCGTGTTTCCCATCGAGATCAGCACCGAGCCCGTCGCGTGCGGGGCAACGCCGACTTCAAACCTCACCGGGCGCAATTGATCTGCCCTGCGTTGGTTCAGTCGATTCATCCCGCCCAAGCTAGACCAACTCAGAGCCCGCGCTATCATCAAATTCTCCGGTCGAAAACCTTCTTCGGCTGAACAAAAGGCAACAAATTTCGAGATGGCGGAAAAAAATTCGATAAAAATGCATGATCGCGGTTGACGATCCGCCGTCCTCGCCTATTCTCGTAATCCCGTTGGACGCGGGACCCGAGTATTCGGGTTGGTTCTCGCACTTTTTTGGGACTGCAAATTGAAACTCAATTTTGTCCCGGTTTATCACGCCGAAGCCCTTTGGGCGTAGGCGGACAGATCGGAGATGGGATTGAGTTTTTTGTCGCCCGGAAGGATGCGCAGGACCGCTGGTTCTTTGAAATCTACATACAGGGTAGTAAATACAACTTTTTAGAGCTGAGTCTGAATCTTAATTAGCTCCGGTCTTCGGATCGGGGCGGAGGGTTTCAGTTATCAAAGATCTCTGGTCCCGCGAGGGGCCGGAACAGATTGATCAAGCTACAAAGAGCACATAATGGATGCCTTGGTGCCAATAGGCGATGAAGGACGTGGCTAACTGCGATAAGCCTCGGAGAGCGGTAAACACGCTTTGACCCGGGGATTTCCG
>JALYOR010000126.1 GCA_030856765.1 Verrucomicrobiota bacterium
GAGAGGCGAGCAGACAAATATCAAGATCGCGCTCCACCGGTTGCTGGGACGACTGCCGTTCGAGGATCGGGTGATAACCGAGCGGCAGATGAAAACAGCGCAAACCGTAGGCGCGATAACCGGCTACACCTAACGAGTTGATATCGAGTATGGCCAGCGCGTGTGGCGCGATCACGAGGTTGCTGTGAAACCAGTCGCTCTCCGGTTGCTCCGTGCCGAGGAGGAAGAGATTCCGCGCCAGGCGCTTTACCTCTTCGGGCGGGAGCGCCGGGGTTAGGAAAAGGTTAAAGAATTCGTGGGGCGTGACTACGATTTGAATCGTGTCCGCGGGCGTTTCCTCTGCTGGAAATTGATCGACCAGGAGTTGCGCCCGGAAACCAGCATCGCGGAAACCGGCGCTAACGAGTTCGCCGATTTCGCGAATGAACAGGTTCGATTTCGAGGTCACGAAAAGATGGATCTTCCGAATCGGAACACGGCGCGGCCCGAAGGGGATTCGCGACGTCCCGGCCGCGTCGATTTCGCTCCGAATCTCCGCCTGCTCGCCGGCCGTGATCGCTGGTTGAGTCTCCTGCGACGCAAAGCGTTGCTGGAGACGTTGGCCCAACATCCTTTCCAGGATCGGAAAACCGGCTCGACTCACGAATCGCAATGGAACGGCGGCGGATGCCGCCTCAAAAATTGGGCGCCAAACCTTTTCCTGGTCGCGCACTTCAAATCGCAAGGTGAACTTGCCTAACGGCAGGTCATCGATCGCGAGGATAAACCCGCTCCAGGCTGCTTCCGGTAAATGGGGATAGGCCATCCCGATCGCGGGCCGCGAGTGCTTCCGGCGAGCCTTGTAGGTCCGGGCCCGGCGGCCGGCCGGCTTCAAGATGGCTCGCAGTCCATAAATATCCTCGCCCCGCCGGTGAAAAAGCCAGCCGGTGATCGAGAGGTCGCTTCCGAAGATGAGCCTCGGGATCGGATGATCGAGGTGGAAAAGATAGTCGAGCGCGAGTGACAGGCCGCTCTCTTTTTTCAGAGCGCTCATTTCTTTCGCCATGGTTTTGCGACCCGCGGCGGGAAGGCGAGGGTGAAATCAGCGTCTTCGAGCGACAGGTTCGGGTTGTAGAACGGATCGGCCCGCAGGGTTTCACCCCATTTTGCATTCATGTAATCCGTCTCGGCCAGGAAGCGCACCTGTTTCGAGGTGCTGTCGTCAAAGCCACGGCTGGCTGACTCGTGATGAATCAGCTCTGCGTGAGGCGTCCAGACGATCCAGTAACCGGCTTTGCGCAGCCGCAGGCAGTAATCGACGTCGTTGAAGGCGACCGCGAGATTCACTTCGTCGAGGCCGCCCATTTGCTCGTAAACTTCACGACGGGTCAAGGCGCAGGCCGCCGTCACGGCGGAAAGATTTTGGGCGAGGTGCGGGCGGGCGAAATATCCTGATTCAAACCGAACGCCGACATGCGCGTGACCGGCGATGCCACCTGCGCCCAGAATCACTCCGCCATGTTGCATCGGCCCATTTGGGTACCAAAGCCGTGCCCCGACCATCCCGATCTCCGGCCGCACTGCGTAGCTCACCATTTCGCCGAGCCACGACGCATTTTTCGGTTCCACGTCGTTGTTGAGCAGCGCCAGGATGGTGCCGCGGGCCAGAGCCGCGCCGCAGTTGTTCAAACGGCTGTAGTTAAATTCACCCTCGATCCGCTCCACCCGCACGCGTTCGTCTCCGCGCAGGTTTTCCAGATAGTCGAGCGCGTCGGCTTCATCACTTTCGTTGTCGAGCACGATCAGCTCGTAGTTTTCGTAATCGGTCCGGGCGAAAAGGCCCTCGACGCAGCTCTCCAAGAGCGAGCGCCGGTTGCGCGTCGGGATGACGATGGAGACGAGCGGCCGCACGGCCGGCAGCGCATATTTGGTCCGCAGATAGTTTCCGTGATGCGAAATCACCTCCGCGGCCAGGCCGCGGCGATCGAGATGTTCCTGCACGGCGCGTTGCGCCGCCTGCTGCGCATACGGTTTGGCCGTGGCCTCGGAAGCGGTGCTCTCCTCGGTGGTCCGCCAGTGATAGAGGACGTAGGGCAGGTGCTTGATCTCTTCCGGCTTGATCTTTTCGGTCACCCGCAGAGTGAGGTCGTGATCCTGCGAGCCCTCAAAACCGAGCCAAAATCCGCCTAACGAACGGACAAGGGCGGTGCGATAAATTCCGAGGTGGGAAATATAATTCTGCGCCAGGAGCAGTTCCGGGTTCCAGTCGGTTTTGAAATAGGGATCGGCGCGGCGGCCCTGGGCATCGAGCTTGTCCTCGTCGCTGTAGAGAAGCTGCAGCTTCGGATTCTCGTGCATAGCGTGGGCGGCGAGGAAGAGTGCAGTCGGCGCGAGAGTGTCGTCGTGATCAAGCAGTGCGAAAAATTTCCCCGTGGCCAGGGCGAGCGCGTCATTTGAGGTGGCGGAGATGTGGCCATTTTCCGTCCGGCGCATGATCCGGATGCGGGAGTCGCGACGCGCATATCGCTCCAGCAACGGCCAGATGCGCGGATCAGTCGAGGCGTCGTCGGCGATGCATAGCTCCCATTGCGGATAAATTTGCGTTTGGACCGAGCGAATCGCAGCGCGCAGCCACTTCGGGTTTGAGTTGTAAACCGGGAGCAGCACGGAGATGAGCGGCTTGTCCCGAAACTCCGCGATCAGCTCTCGGATGTTCCTAAGATCGTTCTTTCGCAGCGTATCGTAATGCTTGATCCAGAGCGCGTAGTCACCGACCAACTCGCGGCCTTCGTCGAACTCCTCGCGCAAATACGGTCCGCGCATCGAATGGGTGAAAAAGGTTTCCCAACGTCCTTCCCCGCTTCGCGCCTGCAGGACCAGATCGGAACGCCCGGGCGGAATCTTTACGTCAAGCGAGAACCCGCTCCGCAACGCACCGGGGATGTTGTCGTGAAGCAAAGCGATGTCTGGCCGAATGGTGCCGTAGCGCGCCCGAAAGACTTTCTTTCGAATCTGCGCCTGCACGCCATTGATTTCATCGCCGGACGTGGCCAGGCACCAACCCGTGATGCGCAGGTAGCGAAACTTCTTTGACCAAACGCTCGGCCGATCGAGCCAGAAATCGATTCGCGGATTGGCGCCGGGATTCGGAATGAAATATTTCGCATCCTGCGGCGGCGGAGTGTTGTCGTTAGGCGCGCCGGTGACCTGATGGGAGGCGATCGGCAGCCAGACGCTGTCTGCACCTCGCACTTCGATGACAATTTCCGAATGCCCCGACGGCAGCGGCACGGCGATAGCGAATCCGCAGCATGTTTCGGTGGCCGGTCCTCTCTCGTTGGCGACATCTTTGCGTTCAGTCTGGTAGTTGCCGGGGAATTTTCGGCGCCCGATCCGGGCGCGGATATCGCGCGCGCGTTTGCCCTCTTGCGTCAGGCACCAGCCGGTGAGGTAGAGCGTGCCGACCGGTCGCGTCCAATCGAGCGGATGATCGAACCACCAGGCGTATCGCTTTTTCGTCCGCGAGATCTCTTTCGCGAGGGCGCGCTGGCGTTCCGCGCGGCTGGTGAAGAGGCGGCGAAGCAATTTCACGCCGCGATGTCGGGCTTGCGGGCCCGCAATTCAAAACCCGCCGAGACTCTTTTCTGAAAATCCTGCGGAAGCGCCTGCAACTCGGCGAACCCCGGAGGCGGATTGCCTCCGCGATTCCAAAAATCCGCCCAATGCGCCAGCGTGGTCTCCGCGATCTGGCTCTGGGTGGCGCCCGACATTTCACTTTGGCGCAAAGTATCGAGCAGGCTGGCGCTCAGAAATCCGAGCATGACGCCGGGCGAAAAATTACCGCTCACTTCGCAGCGCTCGATCGCGAAATCTGCGAACCACTCGCGGACGCCATATTCGGTCGCGTTGTAGTAATGATGTGGCGCCTCGTGCAGCGCCTGCAGAAAGGCGGTGTGCAAAACCAGTGCGCCGCCTGGTTTCAGGACGCGCAGGATTTCGCGCGCCGCGGTCTTTGGCTCGCGCAAGTGTTCGAAGACGTTGAAGGCGAAAACGCGGTCGAAGCTGTTGTCGCGAAAAGGGAGGGCGTGGGCATCGCCCACCACGTCGGTGTGCCGGAAGATTTTATGCTCCAGCTCAATGCAGCCGGGAAATTTGGTCGCAGTCGCGCCGGCCCCGAGATGCAGGATGCGCTCTCCGCCGCGCGCGAGCTGTGCTTCGAATTCCGGGCCTAACGAATTACTTACATGGTCGGGTGAAACGGTCACCACCCTGTCCGCGTCGGAAAGAAAAATGGGCACCCCTTGGTTGATCGGATACTCCGCTCCGCAGGTGGCGCAGCGCAGCACAGCGTCTGAGGCAAGCACTTCACCCCGACAGACGGGACAGGCGAGGAGCGTCGTTAGGTCGGCGTTCATGCGGCGTAATTTTCCATTCTCGCCTGTGCTGAACGAGACGGCTAACGCTTTGCTTTCACCTGCCGGAGCTGCACGCAGTCGACCAAGGCCTCACCCGCTCGGACGTCGCTGATGATTACGAGGTTGTCGTTCGGTGCAATCAGTTTCGCGGTGCGCAAATGTTTTAGCGCAGCTTCGATGGTGGCGTTCGGGTCTTCGGTGAAATCGAGCTGCAGCGCGCAGACGCCCCAGCAAATCGCGAGCTGCCGGTGGACTGCTTCAGTGGAAGCGACCGCAAAAATCGGGGCCCGCTCGGGCCGCAGGTTGGAGACGTAACGCGGCATCGTGCCGCTTCGGGTAAAGACCAGAATTTTGGCTCGCGGGAGAGAGTCGGCCAGAGCGACCGCGGCCGCGACCGTCTTTTGCCGGGCATCTTCGAGCAGCGCTTCCTTGCCGTAACCGGCGCCGCCACTGCGCTCGATCCGCACCGCCACGCGGTGGAGCACTTCGACACAGCGGACCGGGTAACGCCCCGAAGTGGTTTCACCCGTCAGCATGATCGCATCGGCCTGCTCGAAAACCGCGTTCGCGACATCCGTAATTTCTGCGCGGGTGGGAATCGGATTCTCGATCATCGATTCCAGCATCTGGGTCGCGACGATGACCGGTTTGCCGAGGCGGAGGCAGCTTTTCACGATGCGGCGCTGGATGATCGGCAGATCTTCCATCGGGCATTCAATCCCGAGATCGCCGCGCGCGACCAGGACGATGTCGGCGGCGCAAATCATCTCGTCGAGATCCCGGACTGCGCTCTGGCTTTCGATCTTCGCGACCACGGCCGCGGTGCTGCCCTTTTGGCGCAGGACCTGTCGCAACTCCTCGAGATCTTCCTTCCGCCGGGCAAAGCTGAGCGCGACAAAATCGACCTCCAACTCCGCTCCAAGGGCGACATCGGCCAGGTCTTTCTCCGTCAGCGCCGGCAGATTGACGTGCACACCAGGGAGATTGATGTGGCGACGGGAACCCAGCCTGCCCGCAGTTAAGACGACGCTGCGGATACGGTTGTCGGATTTGGTCAGTACTCGCACCTGCATGAGACCGTTGTCGAGCAAAACGACATCGCCGACCGAGACGTCATCGATCAAGCCGTCGTAGTTTACCGTAATGGAATTGGCTTCCTCTGGAGGGGCGCCGCGGACGGTGATTTCCAAAACGTCGCCAACCGCCAGAGAGAGTTCTTTCTCCAGCACGCCGGTCCGAATCGCCGGCCCTTGGGTGTCGAGGAGGAGCGCGACGTTGCGTTCGAGTTCTCGCGCGAGGGCGCGCACCCGCGGGACGATGTCGCGCACCCACTCGTGCTGCGCGTGGCTCATATTCAACCGAAAGATATCGGTGCCGGCCTCGATCATTTGCCGGATGACTTCGGAGGACTCCGAGACCGGGCCGAGAGTGCAAATGATTTTGGTCTTACGCATTGGCATCAAGCATGGCGCCGACGTTCTCGCCTAACGAAACGGGCGGCGCGGACTCGCGGGCTTCAAAACAGAGTGTAGATGAAAGGCGCGACGGCCGAGCCTTCGGTCAGGACGAGAACCAGGCCGAGGAAAAGCAGCATGAGAACGATCGGCGCGAGCCACCATTTCTTGCGCACGCGCAGGAAGCCCCAGAACTCTCGCAGAATGGAGATCTTGCCGCGCACGGAGCTAGAACTGCTTTTCATAATCGTCAGGATTAAAGACCGATTCCCGCGTTTCCCAATAAGTTTTTTCGCGACCGGGGAAGGTAACTTCAAACGGGCGCTTGCCAAAGAGACGTTGCAGCAGGCCGACGGGGATGACGGCGAGGAAAAAAAGCAGAGTGAGGAGAACGCGCGTCATGACCCAGCCGATGGCGAGGGAAAGCTGCGTCCAAAAGCGGTGAAAATGACGCAGGGTAGTGGGCGCAAATTCACCCAGGGCGAGAACGATCGCCGCCAGACCCGCCAACGGCCAGCCCGCCGCCCGATGCCGCAAGATAAAAACGACTGCCAGAAAGAGGAAGATCGTGCCGATGGTGAGGCCAAAACGCCGCAGCGAGCGTGGCGAGCGGTCGATCTTGTCGTATTCGCGTCTGAACCAGCTCTCTTTCTTCACGGAGCGCTCGGGGAGGGGCGCTTCTTGCTCGCTTTTTGCGATGAGGAAATTGCCGAGCACAAGGTAGTCCATGCCGGTTTTCATGAAGCAGCTGTAGGCGTCAGCCGGCGTGCAGACAGGCGGCTCGCCACGCACGTTGAAGGAGGTGTTGACCAGGAGTGGGCAGCCGGTGCGTTTTTCAAACTCCCTGAGCAAGCGATGGAAACGCGGGTGTTCGTGCGCGTCGACGGTCTGGACACGAGCGGAGTAATCGACATGCGTGACGGCCGGAATCGGCGAGCGGATGCGGCGCAAGCGCTCGGCGAAAGTTGCTGGTGGCGCTTCGGTCCCTGGCTGCGGTCGCGTAGCGCTTTTCACGGCGGCGACCAGCAGCATGTAGGGACTCGGCTCCTCGAGCTCGAAGAATTCGCTCGTCCGCTCCCGCAGCGCCGCCGGGGCAAAGGGCCGGAAGCTCTCGCGGAATTTGATTTTGAGATTCAGTTTCTCCTGCATCTCGGGCGAGCGGGGGTCGCCGAGAATCGAGCGATTGCCTAACGCGCGCGGCCCAAATTCCATCCGCCCTTGATGCCAGCCGATCACGCTGCCGGCATCCAGCAGTTCGGCCGTGCGCGTCATGAGCGCCTCGTCATCCAGTTCGAGGTGCGGAATTCTTTCGCGCTCCAGAAAGCCGCGGCCGTCGTAGCTCGGTCCGAGCAACGAAGCCTTTTGGGTATCGCGGCCGTCGGAACTTCGCCGCGGTTTGCCGCGGTAATGGTGCCAGCCAAGGAGGGCTGCTCCGAGTGCGCCGCCGGCGTCGCCGGCTGCGGGCTGGATCCAGAGTTTTTCGAATGGTCCTTCGCGCAGGATACGGCCATTGGCCACGCAGTTGAGAGCGACACCGCCAGCGAGGCAAAGATTCCTCGAGCCGGTCACCGCGTGCGCGTGTCGCGCCATTCGCAACATCACTTCCTCGGTCACCGCCTGGAGCGAGCGAGCGATGTCCATGTGGCGCTGGGTCAGTTCTGATTCCGGATCGCGCCGCGGACCGCCAAACAAATCCGCGAAGGATTGGTTGGTCATCTTCAAGCCGGCGAGATAGTCGAAATGCTTTTGATTGAGCCGAAACGATCCGTCGTCCCTCAAATCCATCAGCTCGGAAAGAATGAGATCGCGGAAGCGCGGCTCGCCATAGGGGGCCAGTCCCATCACTTTATATTCGCCGGAGTTGACCCGAAATCCCAGGTAGTAAGTGAAGGCGGAATAGAGCAGGCCGAGCGAATGCGGAAAAGAGATATCCGCCAGCAGTTCGACCCGGTTCCCGCGGCCACGGCCGACGCTGGTGGTGGTCCACTCGCCGACGCCATCGGTCGTGAGGATGGCGGCTTCTTCGAAAGGCGAGGGGAAGAAGGCAGAGGCCGCGTGCGATTCGTGATGTTCCGGAAAGATGATCGGACCATCAAATTCGAGTTCATCGGCGAGGAGCGCCTTGATCCAGATCTTTTGTTTGATCCAGATTGGAGCGGCCTTGAGAAACGACGACAGCCCGCGCGGCGCGACCGCGAGATAAGTTGAAAAGAGTCGATCCGCTTTGAGAAACGGTTTCTCGTAAAAGGCAACGACATCGATCGCGGCCTCACTCGTTAGGCTGGCTTCTTCCAGGCAGTAACGGACCGCTTCTTTCGGGAAACCGGGATCATGTTTGATTCGGCTGAACCGCTCTTCCTGAGCGGCGGCGACGATCTCGCCGTCCCGCACCAGGCAGGCCGCGCTATCGTGGTAAAAGGCGGAGACGCCGAGGATGTTCAAGGCAGTTCGGCGAGGAATTTCGCCAGTTCGCGCGCGGCCAGATCGTGTCCGGCCGCGTTCCAATGAGTGTCATCCGGGAAATATGTTTCGACGCCGTCCTCGACCGCATTTTGCAGAGGCGTGGTGAGGTCGAGCATGGGGATATGTTCCTGCGCACAGAAGTCACGCAAGAGCGCATTCTGCGCGAGTCGATTTGCGTCGATGTCTTGCTTTCGGGGCGGGCGCTGGTTGGAGCGTCCATAAAATTCGAGGGCGCTCTGGAGCTCTCTCTCCATCAACGCGCTTTTGGCCAGCGGCCAGTAGACCTTCGATTTTTCTGGAATGTACATCAGGACGAATTTGATTCCGTCGCGTGCACACTCGGCGTGCATCTGCTGCAGAGCCCTCTGAGTGAGTGCCCAGCCGCGACTTTGTTCGATCTCCGCCCGCGGCCGCGCCAGCTTCTCGAGGTAGGGCGGAAAGAAGGCGAAGCGCAGGATGCGATTCGAGCGCCGGACGGTAAACATTCCACGATCAAAGGTCTTCGTCGCGGGTAGAGGCACCACGGCAGTGCGCGAAAAAATTTGCTCCCACAACATCTGGCCTCCCGTCCAAAGAGAGAACGTCTCGTAGCGCCGGTACCTTTCGGCTAAGCGCCAACCGGGTCGCTCCTCGAACGGTCGGGCCGGATTCTTTTCCCAAAGGTCGAAGGCCTCGGCATCGGAGAGGTCGTTCCCGGCGCAAAACGCCAGCACGACCACACTTGGCCGATGACGCAGGACGAAATCGCGCAAAACATACAGTTCCTGTTGCGGACCGAAGCCGGAGGTCCCGTAATTTTGGACGGTTTCGCCGGTCTGTTGCTCCAGGCGCGAAGGCCAGGACTCGTTTGCGGGGCCGGTTGCGCCGTCGGTGAACGAGTCGCCGATGGCCGCTACCTGAAATTTCTCCCGCGAGCGATCATTGCGGAATCCCTCTGCATCGGTGCGAATGACGTAGCGATGGCGGACTTGAGGACTCACTTCTTTCGGAATGAAATGGAGCCGGGCGATGTCGCCGAGGCGCCACTCGTAGTGCGCGTCGAGATTGGGCCGGAGCCGAATCTTGTAGCGTTGCGGATCGAGCAAGCGCGAGTCTTCCCCGACGAGTCCGAGCTCACTCCGCGCCGCTACCAAAGCCGGCGCGAACTTCGCGCCCCATTGGCGCAGAATCCACTCCGCTATGCCGAGGCAGATCAGCAGGCTAACTGCGAGGAGGAGCCATTCGGACCCTCGCTGGAATGTCGGTCCCGGCGTTCGCCAGAGAATCCACACCAACCCCAATCCGATAATGAGATAGACTGGCCAAAGAAAAACCGGCCGAACGAGCCGAAGATCCAGCCAGGTGAGGGAGCCGCGGGTGACGAACTCCAGTTCACCAGCCTGGCGTGGGACGGAAAACTCCCGCGCGCGCGCTCGCTTCGCTTTCTCGCTGATCAACAGCTGACGTTCGCCACCGTGTCGGAAGAAGATCTTGTAGGAGGCTTCCTTTGCAGGTTGAACCGCATAGCGCAGCCGCCGCGGGACGCTTGCGTCCAAGGGAAAAACGAAGCGCGCATTTTCCCGGCTGTCTAACGTCGGCACCACCTGGGGGCCCCGAATGGAAAAGCGCTCTTCCACCATACCGGAAAGGCGACTAAGCGCGCCCGGATCATCGGGGTATAGACGTTTCGACTGGACACTGAGCCAGTCGCAGGTTGCCAATAGACAAAGCAGGCCAAGCCCGAGGAGTGCCCATCTCCCCCCCGAGGGCTGGCGTTCAGGCTCCTTCACCGAGTGACTCCCTGGGACGACAACGCTTCGGGATGCTGACTCAGGTGTTTAATGATTGCCTCGGCGATCAACCGATTGGCAAAGGGATTGGTGTGCGGATCAAAACGGTTCACCCAGAGCTTCTCTACCGGATAGGTCGCAAAGACCGGCTGCATCGAAACAAAATCGAAACCGCGTTGCGCGAGCGCCTGCTCAAACATTCCGTAGAACGCGGTCTGGTGTAACAACTCTTCGTTATGCAGATAGGGCAGCAGAACGATGAGCAAGTTGGCTGAGTAACGCTTCTTCAAAACGTCACGAAACCAAACCAAGGTGGCGAGATGGCGGTCTCGGACAATGGGATCCTGATAGAATTGTTGAATCTGTCCAAGCCGATCCTGGACCAGCCGCGGATAACCAATGCGGTAGTAGATCATCTGGACAAAACGGCTGTATCTGGAAATGCTTTGCAGCGCGCGGTCCAGCGCTGTTTCCGTTCCGGCTGGCTGAGGTGACTTATTGCGTTCGCGGTCAGCCGGTGTCGCCTCTTCCTCAATGTCGTTATAAAAGTAAGTCAGGATAACGAGCGGAATACGAGCATGAGTATCACCCATGTATTTCTCGAACTGAACTGCCTCAGTCTTGGTATCCCAGCCCGGTAATCCCAGGTTGACGACATGGAGCGCGGAATAATGTTTCGCCAAGAGTCCGGCAAAGCGTTCGGAAGGGTGTTTCAAGCCAGCGCCAAAGACATGGGAATCGCCTAACACGATCAGGTTATCCTTCGTCTTGTTCAAAGGCAGATGCGACGCGCGCAATCCATGCGAGTCCAATCGATAGTAGCGGTCGGAGAAATTCTTCATCAGCGCGCCCATGCCATCACTCTTGACGTAGAAGTAACGGTAGTATGCCTCCATGCCGGTAAAGCAGAGACTGAGGGTAAAAAGGAGCAGCGCCAGATTCGCCGTCCAATGGCGCCTCAGCAGGAAAACGCCGCCTCCGAGCAGGATGGTGACAAGAGCGTAGGCGATAAACAAGACGAAGTGCTTCTTAAGGCAATGAACGGGACGGCCTCCAGGCGGGCTGCGCTCCGGCGGAGCCAATCTAGCGCGGGAGGTCGTCGCTTGGCAACGACCCAGCTGCTGCTCGCGGATTGGCGCTGGCATTAGTCGGCCACCGCGCTGAAAATGCGCCGAATGCTTTTTGGTTCGTTGTTCTCTACCGCGGTGCTGGTGGCAGCCCTGCTCGGCATGGCGATCGGGCTCCTGCTCGGGCGCTACCTCGCGGCGCGACCTTTTCGCCACCAAGTCCGGGATTACGGCGCGAGCGAGACTCTGGGCGCGATGCTCAATCCCGACGAGCGAGCGCTAGCCGCGCTCGCTTTTAAGGACCAAGCGACGGCCGTGGCGAACATGAGCCAATATTCCTACGCGGTGCCAAACGTTCCCACTCCTTTTCTCGGCAGCGGTCCTCGGCCGGGCCAAAACAACAACGCCTGGATCAATCAGATGCAATTTCGGTCGGAGCGCGAAGTGGCGATGCCCAAACCGCCTGGGACCTATCGTATCTTTCTCGTTGGGGGTTCGACCGCTTTCGGTTCCGGCGCTCCGAGCCAGGATACCATCGTGGGTGCATATCTGGAGCGACGCTTGGCCGAGGAGATGAGTTCGCTCTCCGGTCGATCCTGCGAGGTGTTTACGATGGCTAATCCTTCGTGGACCTCCGCGCACGAAAGGATCGTGATCGAAAATCGCCTGTCTGAGCTGGAACCGGACATGGTTATCTCGCTCTCGGGCGGCAATGACGTCCATTGGGCCGGAGCCGGCCAGGATATTAACTGGTTCCGTACTTACGCCGATCAGCATGTTTGGGAGTTGCTCAACGCCGCCCGAAAGTTGGGCGGAATGGATTCGATGCCGGAGGTGGTGGCGAACGCCTCTCCAGTTGCGCCCGCTCGGGTGGGAGCGCGCCTGGAGAAGAACGTGCGGTTGGGCGCGCTGGCCTTGGCCCTCGAAGGTGCGGCGTATGTCTTTGTCCTGCAGCCAGGTTTAGCCGTCACGAGTAAACCGCTCTCGGAGCGCGAGCGAGCATTGCGCGCGGCGCTACCTTCAAGCGCACTGGAGAATTTTTATCATTGCTACAGAGAAATCCGGCAGCGTTTGGAACAGATGAGTTATCCAAACTTCCTCTATCTGGATAAGTCCGATGCCTTTTCCTCTCTCAGTGTGACGGACGAGATTTTTCTCGATTCTTACCACTTTGGCGATCGCGGAAATGAAGTGCTGGCTCATGCCATTGCCGATGGAATCAAGGAGCTGGTCGTGAGGCCGGCGTAAAGCAACCCAGCGATGCAATGGTTTCTGGCTTTGGCGGAGGGCTCGCCCGCTTTCAAGCAATACGGGGAAATGGCCATGGTGGCGATTCACACCGCGCTCCGTCATACCAAGCTCCGGCCACATTTTCTTTACGATGGCGGTGAGAATGAGCTGACCCGTTGGTTGCGCGAGCGCGAAGTGCCGATTATCCCGTGCCACACCTTTGTGCTTGAAGAGTTGGCCGATCTTCGCTGTGGCGAGCGTGAAGCCATGATTCGAGCTGCGCTGCGAGGGATTTTGCTTCGAATCGAATTACCACGCCTCGGTCTCGAGATGGATCTGGATGATCGTGTCTTTTACACTGACAGCGACGTCTTCTTCCTCGGCGAGGTGACAGACGAGCTGGCGGCGATCGACTGCCGCTATTTCGCGGTGGCTCCGGAGTTCAATCCGCAGGATTACCGTGAGATGAATACCGGGGCGATGTGGATGAATCTGCCCGGCCTCCGCGAAGTGGACGCCGACTTTCGCAGATTCGTTAGGGAAAACCTCCCGCGACTGCAAAGCGTAGCCTGGGATCAGGGGGCCTACCGGGAATTCTTTTGCGGGCCGGGCGAGGAACCGAAATGGGACAAGTTACGGCCGGAGCTCAACTGGAAGCCTTACTGGGGCGACTACTCGAGCGCGAAGATTATCCATTTTCACGGACCAAAGCCATACCACCGCGATTACATCGACTCACATTTCTCCGAGCTGAAGCATCTCACCGGGGGTTGTTACGAGGAGATTTGCGATCTCTGGACGGATCGGTTGGAAGAGGCGAAGCAGCCTCTATGATCTCCGCCACGCCGCAGTATCTCCCTCCTCGGTCACCGCATATGCGTAACCCTGCTTCGAGAGAAATTGTTCGGCCAGCTCGCGCTCTTCCGGCGACAAGTGCTGGTGTTCGTAGAGAATCAGTCGCGGTTGCAGACGCACGAGGTCGAATTGCCGCAAGACTCGCCAGTCCCATCCTTCGGTATCGATAACCAGAAGATCGAGAGAGGAGATAGCATGCCGTTTCAGCAGGGTTGCGACGGTCAGGCAGGGAACCTCCTCGCTCACGATCTTGCTCTGGCCTTTTCCGAACTGCTCGGCGTTCCGTTGCAGGAGCGCCGGGTCGAGCGAAGGAATTTGGTCCAGCCAAAGCGTATCGTCGGGCGCGGTTTCCAAACGATGGATCATGGTCGTTCCATCTTTCTCGCCGATCGCGGCACGCTCCAATCGAAGCGCGGGGTCGTGGCCGTAACGTTCGGACAATTTGTCGAACAAGTGCCCGACGGGTTCGACCAGCACACCGCGCCAGCGCGTGTCGGACCGCATAATGAGATGATTCAAAGGGTCACCGGTGAAGCCGTCGTTGGCGCCGATCTGGACGAAGACCGCCTCGGGAACGGAGGTGGCGAAATCGACCAAGAGCGCATCGGTATGCCGCCGCTGGAAATGACCGCCGCGCAACTGTCGGATAAGGAGATGACGGCGAAGGGTGTATTCAAACCGTTGTGACGAAGTCTTCGCCTGCCGTTGGCGGAGTCCGCACCAAAGGAGTTGTAGCGCGACCAGGAGTCGCCGGCGCAAGGGAGGCTGGGGCAGAGGCTCTGGCACCGGATGTTGCAGCTCCCAAGTCTCGTCTCCCAACTGCACGGCAATCCGCAGACCGGTGGGACCGATATCTCGCTCGGCGCACTTGCCGGAGAAGCCGACGGCATTTCGATCGGGAAAAACGCGCTCGACATCAAGGCGTGGGCAAGTCGTTAGGGGGGCGGATCCGACCGCGGGCAGCCAGACGGCTGTGATCGGTCGATCGGCCGTCGCCCAGCCGTCGAACTCAAAATCGGAGTCCTTGATTCGATCGCCCTTGGGATCGAGGTGCACTCGAATGCCCTCGTGTTCGATCATGGCTGAGTCTTAGCGTGGTTAGGCCGAGGCGGAACGGCCAGGGCGAAATCTGATGTGACAAGGGTCAGATTGGGATTGTAGCAGGGGTCACCGACGATTTGGGAGTGCCAGCGCTGCTTCAAATACTCCGCTTCCGCGGGAGATTGCGACTCCTCTCGCACTCCCGAGCCGGCAAAAACGAGATTGGCGTACGGCGTCCAGACCACTTGCAGGCCGTCCTCTCGTGCCCGCAGGCAAAAATCGATGTCGAAGAAGTGCTGTGGCAGATTGGCTCCGTCGAAGCCGCCTAATTTTAGAAAAACATCTTTGCGCACCATCAGACAGGCGCCAGAGACGGCCGAATAATTCTGCTGCAGCCAGGCGCGATTGAAGTAGCCGGGATGCCCGCACGGCACGCCGCGAAAGGCGGGCGCAGCAATCCCGCCCACGCCGAGAGTGAGGCCGCCATCTTCCAAGGTTCCAGCCGGTGACCACAAGGGAGCCCCGACGATTCCCACTTCGGGCCTAACGATATGACTGAGCATTTCGCTGAGCCAACCTGCTTCCGCCGATTGGACGTCGCCGTCTAAAAAAAGGAGCACGTCTCCTCGTGCCCGCCCCGCGGCCTCATTCGCGCTCCGGGCATCAGGATTGGCCGAAATCACTTCTATTTTCGGACCGTCCGCACCGTCGCGCAGCCACCCGGTATTCCGCGACGCGGTCACGATCGTGATCGTGGGGCGCGGACTGGGGGTCTCGTAGATGACCCGATGCGATTCCGCATTCTGCGGGCACGATTCCGCGTGGGCCGCGACCCCGCGGTCGTGCAAATAGCTGTTCAGCGCGTCCCGCGCGGCGTGTCGAGCGTAAGGTTTGGCGTCGGGTTGGTCGGCCAGGCTGCCTGCAACCATCCGCCAGCGATAGAGAAGGCGCGGGATGTGTCTGATTTGATCCGGCCGCAACCGGGCGATGCAACGCAGGACGAGATCGTAGTCCTGCGAACCTTCAAAGCCTTCCCGGAACCCGCCGATTTCACGCAGGAGAGCAGTTCGATAAACGCCAAGATGGTTAAGGTAGTTCTGCCCCATGAAAAGCTCGGGATTCCAATCCGGCTTGAAGAAAGGGTTCGAGCGCGTGCCTAACGAATCGATGAAGTCCTCGTCCGAATAAACAATGCCTGCTTCGGGATGCCGTCCAATCTCGGCGGCCACTTCGGCGAGCGCGTCTTCCGCGAGGGCATCATCGTGGTCAAGAAGAGCGCACCATTCGCCCCGGGCCAGGGTCAGAGCGGAATTGGAGCAGGCGGAGATGTGCCCGTTCGTTTCCCGATAGGACAACTTGATCCGCCGCTCATGGCGAGCGCGAAGCTCGAGAAAGGAAAGGACTCGTGGATCGGTCGATGCATCATCTGCGAGGCAAATTTCCCAGTGGTCGTAGATCTGTTTCTCCACCGAGGTGATGGCTTCATCGAGGAACTGCAGATCGGGATTGTAGACGGGAATCAAGACCGAGATAAGCGGGCGCTGGGGCGATCGCGTGAGGGAATTCTGCCACGCCTCGCGTCGCGCGGGCGTGAGGGTATCGAACTCTGCGATCCAGTCTGCGTAGGTCATTGGCGTCCGGTCTGCGCGGCGGCTTTGATCAGTCTGCTGAAGGTTTTGCCCAGGCGATCGATCGAAAAGTCTTTCGCGAAAGTGCGCTGCGCGCCTTTTCCCAGTCGCGCGCGCAAAGCGGGATCGGTCAGGCAGCGTTGCAGCGCCTCGCTTAAAGCCGCTGGATCCTCCGACCTAACGACAAGGGCGTTGATGCCGTCCCGAAGCCACTCGGAAATCCCGCCGACGTCAGTGGTCACGATCACTTTGCCCAGGCTCATCGCCTCGAGGATCGCGACCGGCATGGTTTCATCCCGCGAGGCGCAAACCAGCACATCAGCGGCGGCGATGGCCTCACCGGCTTCCTTGTGCTCGAGGGCGTCGCCAAGCTTCACGCTAGGCAAATCGACGGCTCGTCGCTCTAATTGCGCGAAAAAATCAGGCGAAAGCTTTCGCCCGGCCATTTGGAATCGCGAGTTCTCACTCAGTGCGCGGGAGAGCTGGGCGATTGCCTCCAGAAAAAGATCCTGACCTTTTCGCGGTTCGTAAGTCCCGAGGAGGAGGAAGGTCAGATGGTCCGAAGCGCTCCTGGCCGGTCTGAGCGGAAGCGCGGGAATGCCGTAGGGAACGACTTCGATCGGACGATCGACATAAGCGTCGTAGATTCGCGCGGTCCGCTGGGTTGGCATCACGAGAAGCTGCGCGAGCGGGAGCGTGGATTGAATTTCCACCAACTGCTCGATCAACTGCCGCGCGACCAGGCTCTCGTGGATGTACCAGACGCTGGGCGTGCCGGTGTCGTGGGCCGCGCGCACCGCCGCCCACATGGTGAGGGTGTTGGCGACGATGACGTCGAACCGTTGGCAGAGCTCGCGCAAAATGGGAAAATCGGGCAGGGCGGAAAGGTCCAGCACCGGAAAGACCTCCACTCCCAGCGTCGTTAGGCACGCGCTGATCGGTCCGGACTCGGACGTCGATTCCCTCGGGACCGCGGCGGCCACATCCCAACCTTTGCTCTTCAGCCAGGTGACCAAATGCAGGAGCTGAATGGGCGCGCCGCTCCAACTCGTTTCGTGAAAAAAGAAGAGGGTGCGCGGCCGTTTGGATCGAAAGAGCCTCATCTATTTTCAAACGCCGGTGGCGATTCTCCGCTCAAGAATAAGCGGCAATGGTCACCGCTGGGCCGTTCGGGTGATCGGGGTGGCTGTCCAGCAAGTGCAGGCGGCTGAAACCGGAAGTAGTCAGCATGTTGCAGAGCGAACCCAGAGATGGCCAAAAGGAATCGGGCGAGAGTCCGCTCAGGACTTCGTCGGGACCGCCTTCCTTGAAGCGTTGGCCACGATAGCCATTGGCCAGGCTTTCAGCATTCGCTTCGCTTGAACAATGGGTCCAGAGAAAGACGTTCTCAGCAACGTTGCGGAATTGTGAAACCAGGCGCCACGGCTCCGGAAGGTGATAGAGGAGGCCAGAACAGTAGATCGCGTCGAAACGACCAAACTGCGAGAGGTCGATTTGTTCGAGGTTGCCTTGGACGAAGTCGATCTCCTCGACCTGGAGGATTTTCTGGACGGCGCGCGCCCGCGCGAGGTTGGCGTCCCGCCCTTCGATCCCGAGGACGTGTTCCACCTCCGGTCTTTGTGCCAAACCGAGCGTATGACCACCTTCGAGCGACCCCAGCTCAAGAATCCGGCGTGCTTTCGGAAAAGCCTG
>JALYOR010000168.1 GCA_030856765.1 Verrucomicrobiota bacterium
TCGAAAATAGGAAGATTCGCCGCCCACGCAACGGGATTTTCGGTTGACGTTCCGCAGCTCAACCGCCAGATAAGCCGCAGCCGAATCTTTGACAGCGATCTGACGCACGATGAAACCCGACACGCGCAAGATGCTGTATTCTTTCCTGGGGGAGCTGGCGGTCTACGGCGTGCTCGTCGTCGCCTATTTCTTCCTCGTCCTGCATTATCTCGGCGGGTGGCTGTCCCATCTCGATAAGGAGAACATCAAACTCTATGCGGTCGTCTCGATCGGGTTGATCATCGGCCAAGCGGGCGTCCTCGAGGCGGTTACCACCCTCATCTTTCGGCTCTTGCGCGGCCGCTCGGAATGATCTTCCTCGCCATGCATTTCCCCATCTCGGGGACCGATATCAATCCGATTTACCTCGTCGTAATCGGGTTCCTGATCGGGATCATGGGCGGCTTCTTCGGCGTCGGCGGCAGCTTCATTGCCGGCCCCGCTCTCCGCGCGATCGGGATGCACTGGAACTTCGCCGTCGGCACCGACCTCGCCCACATCGTCGGCAAATCGGTCGTGGCGGCAAAGCGCCACCGCGCACTTGGCAACGTTGACTTGAAACTCGGTTGCATCATGGCGCTCGGGACCATCGCCGGGGCCGAAGTGGGCGCGCAGTTGATCGAGTTACTGAAGAGGCAAGGCAACGTCGATTTCGTCGTCAGCATCATCTCGATCGCGGTCTACTTCAGTATCTCCTTTTTCATGGTCTGGGAGAGCTGGAAGACGATGCGCTTGCAGAAAAAGAAGGGCGTAAAGGCCGAGAAAGGGCGTCACGCCAAGGACGAATCCTCCTTTTCCGGCCTCACGGAATCGGTGCAAAAAATCCCGCTCTGGCCGATGATTTCGCTGCCCACGTCGGGGGTGAAGGCGATCTCGCTCTGGGTCATCGTCATCGTCTCATTTATCGGCGGACTTTTCAGCGGTTTCCTCGGTGGCGGCGCGGGCTACATCCGGATGCCGATGATGGTTTACCTCCTTGGTGTCCCCACTCACCTCGCGGTCGGCACTGATTTGTTTGAAATTATCATCTCGGCGAGCTACGGAACTTTCAGCCATGCCATTAAAGGCAATGTCGACATTCTTGTCGCCCTCGTCATGAATACCGGCGCCGCTATCGGCGCCCAGATCGGCGCCATCCTCACGCAATATTTTGCCGGCCCGAAGATCCGTCTTTTCTTTGTCCCCCTCCCGCTTATCGGGGCGGCGATTGTCGTCTATACTTTGCTGACCGGGCACAAACTCTAGTTTTCGATGCGCATTCTGATCTGCAGCGACGGCACGGATCCCGCGGACAACCCCACCCGGCTCGGCGGCCTGCTCGCCGCGCCCAGCCAGGCGGCGACTACCTTGCTCGGCATCGCCGAGAAGGCGGACGACGAAGGCCCGCTCCGGGCCGCCCTCGACAAGGAAACGGCGCTGCTCCGCGACCTCGGCATTTCGCCCCGCATCGTCGTGCGCTCAGGCGAACCAATCCGGCAGATCCTAGCCGAAACCACCGCGAACGAGTACGACTTCGCCATCATCGGCGCGCGGCGCATCGGGAGCGGCGGACTTTATTGGCGCCCCGAAAAAACCTACGAAGTGATCAAAGCCGTGCCGCCACCGGTGCTGGTCGCCATCGGCGTCATCAAAAGCGTTCAACGCCTCCTCGTTTGCACGGGAGGAAAACGCTTCATCGACGACGCGGCCCGCCTGGCCGGCGAAATCGCCGTCCGCCTCGGCGCCACCATCACCCTCCTCCACGTGATGGCGGAACCGCCCGCGATCTACGCCGATCTCGTCCGGCTGGAAGAGGATGTCGAACGCCTGCTCGGCTCCGGTTCCGAGCTCGGGCGCAACTTGTGCGAGCAAAAGGAAATGCTCGAAAAACTGGGGATCACCGTGGAAATTCGGATTCGCCATGGCATCCCGCTCGATCAAATCTTCTCCGAGTGGCGGGAAGGAAATCACGACCTGATCGTGACCGGCACCTCCCAGGCGATGGGTCCCTTTCGCCATTACATCATGGGAGACCTGACCCGCGGCATTCTGAATCGCGCGGAGTGCCCGGTGCTGGTCGCGCGGGCGGGGAAGATCATCGATGACGAAGACGCCGAGGGCGGATTTTTTCATCGACTCCTGCACGGTTTTGGCGCGACGAAATCAGCCTAACGACACCCGGAAACGCGGCCCCGGCTTGCATGCCCCAGTGCTGCCATTATGCTGCGCCTGCTCGCATATGAACCAAAAGATTTCTCAACTTCTCGTTAGGCTCGTCCTCCTCCTCGTCCTCGTCCTCGGTCTCATCACCCTGCCAGCCTGCACCAAGAAGAAAGGCGGGCAGAGCGCGGGCAGCACGGGCGACTACGTCACCGGCACTCCTTTGCCGGATCGGCAGGAAGGCACCTCGTTCCTCAGCGGCAACGTCGATCGCAACCAATTTCAACCAATTTATTTCGACTTCGACAGCCAGACCATCCGGAGCTCCGAAAACGGCAAGATCCAGCAGGTGGCCGGATTTTTGCAGCAAAGC
Organism: Verrucomicrobiota bacterium; assembly: GCA_030856765.1. Lineage (GTDB taxonomy): Bacteria > Verrucomicrobiota > Verrucomicrobiia > Chthoniobacterales > UBA10450 > Palsa-1392. The sequence continues at coordinate 2,552 of JALYOR010000168.1, forward strand.
AACAGCCAGATCATCATCGCCGGCTTCACCGACGAGCGTGGGACGGCGGAATACAACCGCGGCCTCGGCGAACGTCGCGCCCAATCCGTCCGCGAAGCTTTGATCGCGATGGGGGCCAGCGCGGAAAGCATTCAAACGGTCAGCTTCGGCGCGGAAATGCCGGCCGATCCTTCCTCGAATGAAGAGGCCTGGGCGAAGAATCGCCGCGCCGAAATCGGCGTCGTTCGATAGACCCTCAAGTCCCGGGCGACTCGAAATCCCGCGGCCTCACGAGCGAGGGCCGGCCGGCAAACTTGCGACCATTTTCCCCCAGACGATCTCGCCCTTGAGCGAAGCGGCAGCTCAAATCGAGCAAGTGATAATTGCAGGCCCCTCTTTCGAAGCGGCCGAAGGTCGCGCCATAGGCGCGGCGCGGTGAGCCGACGGTGGCGGCGGGCGCAGGACGGCCGGAATCGAGCGAGCTGTAACGTTCCACCCAGGCCGACTCATCGCTGAGCAGGACAGAAGGCAGGTGGCGATCGACAAAGCGACGGGCGGGTGAGCCGAGCCAAAGATCGTGCACGAAGACCATGGCCGCGCCGTTTCCGCGAAGCAGACGAAAGGCGAGGCGGAGGGCGCGAAAGTCCTTCGGGCCATCAATCAGCACGACGTCACCTGGCCTAACGATTTCGGGCAGGAGACGAAGCGAATCGCCAAAACGGCACTCGACATTGTGGCAGCCGCGCAATCGCTCGGCCGCCACCTCCACATCGGGCGAAGCGGCGTCCGATTCCAGACTAACGATCGCCGCGCCTTGAAAAAGCCGGCTGAGAACGAGCGTGCTTTGCGCACGGGCCCGGCCCGATTCGATGATGCCGGTCGGCTGCAAGTGCGCGACCGAAGCGTAGAAAAAGAACATCTCGCTCCGGCGGATGCCCTTGGCTTCGTGATTGAGGTCGCCCGTTTTTGCCAGGTAGTCGGACATGAGACACTCGGCGTCGCGGAGTAACTCGGCGACTTGGGCTGGCTTGTCCTTCATCCAGTGAGCGGGAAAATCGCCGCGGCTAAGGCGTCGAGGGCGCGGCGGGCGGCGCTGGCGCTTCAGTCCGCAGAGGCGAAACCTCTGTTCCCCGGCGGGTGCCGACGATGAGAGTCGATTGGCGCCGGCTCCAGCGATAGCCGATCCCGAACTGGAGCGGCGCCGGGTTGCTCTGCTGATAAAGGCCCTGCAACTGCGGCTGGTAATACTGTTTGAAGAGTTCGATCGGGCCGGCATAGCTCCCGAAGAAACGCAGCAGCCACTGCGATTGATCAAAGGCTCCGATCGGAATTCCGGAATCGTCCTGCACGACCGCTTTGCTCTGTTTAAGGAGGAATTGGCGCACCGTGCTGAAGCCATTCTCAAACATCAGATAGGAGGCCGACTTGAGGAGGCTGGCACCCGTGCCCTGCGCGGCGCAAAATTTCAGGAAGCCGGGCTCACTCCGAATGCCGTCATTGGAAAGATCGGTCGTGAAATAATAAAGTGTCTGCGACCCGGAGCCAGGCCCCCCGCTAAAAGTGATGCGGACACCGGGAGTGAGACCCTTGCTTTTCTCGTTAGGCGAAGTCGAATGTGGTTCGCCGCTTTTGTCGAGCGTGACGAAACTGATGTCGGTGATCGTCTTGCCCGCGCGGGCGAGGAAAACGTAGAAGATCGGGAGGGTGCCCTTGAGTTCCTCGCGCTGCAGATCGGTCTTCATGTCCTTGGTGATGAAGAAGGAAAAGCTGAGGACGCTATTGAGTGATTTTTGGAGATTTTGCAGGACGGGATCGAGCGCGGGGCCGGCGAAACGCAAGACATCCGGGAGCGGGCCGATCGGTTCGGTCCCGGCGAGGATGTAAGTCCCGGCGTTGGGAAAGAACTGATGGGCGTAGAGAAAATCCGGGCCGCTGAACATGTAGAAAACGACCGGGAGCGGCTGGGTCGCATCGGGCAAATAGTTAACCTCCCATTCGCGGATGCCGACGAACTGCCGCGCGGCCAGTTTCGCCCAAGCCTGGTCGAAAAAAGTCGCATGCTGTTGCCAGGTCGCGGTCTGCTCCAGGGCAATCAATGGCGAACCCTCCGAAACCGGCAGTCCGGCGAGAAAGCGCGCGGTGTCGTTTACCGAAGCAGGAACGCCCACCGGCACGACGGGCACTGGAATTGTTTGAGCGGGGGCAGGCGTTTCCTGGGCCGGCGGGTAGACCGGAATGGCGCGCCGAACTTCCTGCGCCTCAGCCGCCGCCAAACCGGCGAAGGCGAGGACCAGAACGAGCCTAACGAATAAATTGGGTTTCACCTTGCTCCTGCTCGGGGGCGGGTCGCGCCTACCGCGACGCCTCCGCGGCCGCGACAGACCGTAGCCGGCCGCGCGCGACGCGTCGGCGCAAGCTCACCACTTCTGAAAACATCTGCAAGCTGTCCCGCACGATATGCACCTTGCTCCCTTC
>JALYOR010000176.1 GCA_030856765.1 Verrucomicrobiota bacterium
GTGGATGAAGTGCTGCACCCAGGCGAAGTTGGCGTTGCCCCGGGGCGGGACGCCATACTGCCAGCGCACGTCGTCGTCTTTGCGGAACCAGTCGGAGTCGTTGAAGGGCGGGTTGGCCAGGACGTAGGCGGCGCGGAGGTCGGGATGGAGGTCGCGCCGGAAGGTGTCGGCGTGCTCGGGGCCGAAGTCGGCCTCGATGCCGCGCAGGGCGAGGTTCATGACGGCGAGGCGGCGGGTGGTGGGGCACAGGAAAATGTCGAATGCCGAATTTCGAATGACGAATGAACTGAGCATTCCGAGTTCGGACTTCTCACTTCGGATTTCGCACTTCGGCGGGCCGCCGGGGCTTCGACGAATTTTTCCGATTGCACGAACATGCCGCCGGAGCCGCAGCAGGGATCGTAGATGCGGCCTTTGTAGGGGGCGAGCATCTCGACGAGGAGGCGGACGACGCTCTGCGGGGTGTAGAACTGGCCGCCTTTCTTGCCCTCGGCGCTGGCGAATTGGCCGAGGAAGTATTCGTAGACGCGGCCGAGGATGTCTTTCGAGCGATGGGAGTTATTTGAGCCGTATTCGCGGGTTGGTTCCTCGGCGGCTTTTAGCAGGTCGACGGAGGAAGAGGGAACCAAGTTCGGATCGGCGCGGACGCCGATCCCAGCACGCGAGACGCGCGCGCTACCCGGAGCGGGATCGATCAGGATGATCGTGCCGATGAGGTCGATGAGCTCGCCCAAACGATGCTTATCGAGGCCGGGCCGGGCGTAGTCTTTCGGCAGGACGCCTTTCAGACGCTGGTTGTCGCGCTCGATCGCGACCATCGCGTCATCGACGATCTTGCCGATGGTCGGCTGCTTGGCGCTATTTTGCAGGTAGGTCCAGCGCGCGGCGGGCGGAACCCAGAAGACGTTCTCGGCTTTGTATTCGTCGGGATCTTCGGGATCGGCGCCGGGCTCTTTCGTCAGCTGCGCATGTTTCTCCTCGAAGCTGTCGGAGATGTATTTGAGGAAGATGAGACCGAGGACGGTGTGCTTGTATTCCGCCGCGTCCATGTTGCTGCGGAGCTTGTCCGCGGCATGCCAAAGCTTGGCCTCAAAGCCAAGATTGGCGGTGGTGTTGTTCTTCGAGGAGGATCGGGCGCGCGGCATGGCGACGATGTTTCTAGATTGCCCGAGCGATGGAGAAAAGAAGAAAACCGAGTATTCCTCCCTTCATTTAAGTCTGTGCGTCTTGGAAGTCGAGATCAGGGATCTCTTTCCTGCGGAACGCGCCCGCACGTTTGGTGCCTCACACATCGTGACCTTTTACGAGCCCACTTCGGGTTACAATCAAACCCGCCGCGTGACCGCCGCATTTATCCGGAGCGAAGATTTTGCTCCCGATTTGGCGGCCACGTACATAGAGGCGGGTATTCGGCGATTGCGCGAGTCACGCACGGCGATAAACTGCGCGCGATGATTGGGAGCGGAAAGAAATTCAGGAGCTTGCGTTTCTGCGGAGGAGTCGAAAGACGCAATTTCGGCTTTCTTTTCATTGCAGCTCTAGCACAAACGATGGTGCGAATACTGGTAAATAATTGAGAATCAACGAGCCAGGGTGGCGAAATTGGCAGACGCGCCAGACTTAGGATCTGGTGGAGCAATCCTTAGGGGTTCGAGTCCCCTCCCTGGTACCACCTCCTCATGAAAAAACCACACCTGGAAATCGAGCGAAAATTTCTGGTCGCGAAATTGCCTCCCACCCTGCGCCGCTATCCGCACAAGGAGATCGCCCAGGGATATCTGGTGGCGGATCGCTCCCAGGGTCATGTGCGGGTACGGCGCGCCGGCCGGACTTGCACCCTCACTTTCAAGCGCGGCCCTGCTCGCTTCCGTGAAGAGCGCGAAATTCGTCTCACCCCAGCGCAATTCGCGGTTCTCTGGCCCGCCACTGTCGGCTCGCGCCTGACGAAGACGCGCTACCACGTGCCATGGAAAAAACTGACGATCGAAATCGACATCTACCGCGGCTCGAACGAGGGCCTGATGGTCGCGGAAGTGGAATTTCCCGACGTTGAAACCTGCCATTCTTTCGAACCGCCCGCCTGGCTGGGAGACGAGGTCACCGGGGCGAATCGTTACAGTAATGTAAAATTAGCGCGCGATTAGCGAGCGAATCGATTCGCAAATTGTCAGACCGCGTCGTTTCGACCTAAGCTTCTTTTTCATCGCCCGCATGAGTCTCTCGCCTAACAAAAAAATCCTGATCGTGGAGGACGAACCCGACGTGGTCGACCTACTCACACTACAATTGCGCAAGGCCGGCGGCTTTTCCGTGATCACGGCCAACGACGGCGCCGAGGGGCTGAAAAAAGCGCGCGCGGAAGCTCCGGCTTTGATCGTCCTCGACCTCATGTTGCCGCGCATGCCGGGCCTCGAAGTCTGCAAAGTGCTCAAAACCGATTCGCTCACGTCGCACATCCCGATCATCATGCTCACGGCCAAGGCGGAAGAGGTGGATCGGATCGTTGGTCTGGAATTTGGGGCCGACGATTACGTGACCAAGCCTTTCAGCCCCCGCGAAATGCTCCTCCGCATCCGGGCCATTCTGCGCCGCGGGCCGGGGGAACTGGCGGAGGAAAAATTGACGCGTGGTCCGATCACGATCGACTCGGCGCGACATCGCGTGCTGGTGGGCGGAAAGCCGGTGATTCTCACCGCCGTCGAGTTCAAGCTCCTCAGCATGCTGATGCAGCGTCCCGGCCGGGTCCAGGCGCGCGATCGTTTATTAAACGAAGTCTGGGGCTACGAAAGCGCGATCGATACGCGCACTGTCGACACCCACGTCCGGCGTTTGCGCGAGAAACTCGGCAAAGCCGCCACCGTGATCGAGACCGTGCGCGGATTTGGCTATCGCCTGCGCGAATAGGCGGGAGACGATGGGCTGGCTCGCATTTGCGCTCGCCCTCGCGGCTCTGGCCTACGGCTGGTGGCGGGTATGGCGTGGTTGGATCGCTCCCTGCGGCGAACTGGAGCAGATGATTCGCAACCTGAACGAGGGGCGGCCGCCGCGCACTTTTCTCATCGGCGGCAGTCAGAGCGTACGTGGGATCGCCCTCGCGCTCGAGCAACTGGCCTTGCGGGAAGGTGCTTTGCGCGCCCGCGTGCAGGAAGGAGAATTCGGCGTGCAAGCCATCGTCGGCGCGCTGGCCGATGGACTGGTCGTGGCCGATGGCCAGCGTCGCATCCGCCTGATGAATGAAGCCTTTCAGGAAATGTTCGAGCTCGGCCCGCAGGCGACGGGCGGCACCCTCCTGGAGACGGTCCGTGAAGCGGTGGTCGAGCGTTTGTTAGGCGAAGCTCTCCGCTCCGGTGAGATGCGAACCGGCACGATCACCCTGCAGCGACCGGCCGATCCCGAGCGTCATCTCGAGGTAGTGGCGGAACCGATCAAGGATGGCCCCGGGCGAGTGAGTGGTGCGGTGATTTTGTTTCGCGACATCACCGAGCTGCGACAAACCGAAACGATGCGGCGCGATTTTGTCGCCAACGTTTCGCACGAGTTGCGCACCCCGCTCTCGATCCTGCGCGGGTATCTCGAAACCTTGCTCGAGAATCCCAAGCAGCCGCCGGCCGAGCTCCTCCGTATTTTTGAAGTGATGGAGCGGCATTCCAACCGCCTCAATCTGCTGGTTGATGACGTTCTCAGCCTGGCCCGGCTCGAAGGACCCGGGGTGGCTCTCGATCTCACCACCATTCGTCCCGCCGTTTTCCTGCGCGGAATCATGCGCGATTGGGAGCGGAAGTTTTCTGCGAAGAAATTGCAGGTGGAGCTGGTCGCGCCCGATGATCTGCCACCGTTGCAGGTGGACGAGGCCCGGTTGCAGGAAATCATCTATAACCTGCTTGATAACGCGGTGAAATACTCGCCGGCCGGAGGCCGCATCACGGTCCGGGCGCAACGGAACGAAAAGCAGCTCAACTTCAGCGTTTCCGATAACGGACCGGGCATTCCAGCGCGGGATTTGTCGCGCATTTTCGAGCGCTTCTATCGCGCGGACAAAGCGCGCCACCGCGAGCAGGGCGGGACCGGCCTAGGCCTCTCCATCGTGAAACACATCGCCCAACTGCACGGCGGCCAAGTGGAAGCGGAAAGCGAGCTGGGCCAAGGCACGACGGTGCGCGTGCATCTGCCTTTGTAAGCGGCCCGGGCGGCAGGCAGCCACACAAACGTAACATTAAAGGCTTTGCCCGGACGCCTCCCGGTTTGCATCGTCAAAAGGTGGAACTCGCTGCCTCAATTTCGGCTGCCGCGGCGGCGGAAGAACAACGCCATCGCACCCGGCGCCTGATCGAACGGGGCATCCGTTATTTCTTCGGCGGCAACGCCATCGTCGCCGTCATCGTCCTCGCCCTGATCACGATCTTTCTCTTACGGGAAGGCTTCGGATTTTTCGGCGAAAATCTGCGCAACGTGCGGCTCTATCGCAGCTCGGGATTGGAATACGTCGATATCATTCGGGCGCAGGCGGCGCAGCATTCCGTTCTCACTCGCTCGCTCAATCAAATCCGGTTGCGCGAATTCAGCGGGCAGTTGGGGCGCAGCAACGAGCAGGCCCAGGCGGCTCTCGCGCCCTTCGATCAATTCGCGACTTCGTTCAGCGACGCCGGCGAAGAGTTGAACGGTCTCGTTACCGATCTGAACGACGATGCGATGGGCTTGAAAGAAGCGCTCGCCCAGCGCGCTGAAGCGATCGCGGAACGCGATCGGCTGACCCGCGCGGGTGAGGCGGCCGCGGCGGCAAAAATCCCGATTCCGGCGGTGGATCCGAAGGCGACAGTGGCGCGGCTGCGCGCCAGCGCGCCGATCTTTCGCCAAACCAGCACGACGGTCGCGTCGCAACTTTCCGGTTCACTCAACAATCCTCCGGCTCTCACCAACACGGCCGCAAAAAAACTTTTCCACACCTGGAAAGGGCAGGTGCGCGAATACGTCTCCACCTTGCCCACCGCATACGAAGAGCTTGTCCGTTGGGATCCGACCCGGCCCGTGCCGTGGTATCGCGGCATGACCGCGTTTCTTTTCGGGCGCGACTGGATCACCGCCAGCTTCTGGCAGGATTGGTATGGCATTCGGCCATTGTTAGTCGGTTCGATCATGGTCTCGGCTGTCGCGCTTTTTTTCGCGGTGCCGTTCGGCGTGGCCGCCGCGATTTACGTGAGCGAAATCGCTTCGCGCGGCGAGAAGCGGCTGATCAAGCCCTACATCGAATTCATCTCGGCGATTCCCTCGGTCGTCCTCGGGTTTTTCGGCATCGCGGTGGTGGGTGAAGCCATCCGCGCCGCCTCGCATTGGCAGTGGCTGAGTTGGATTTCGTTCTTCCCATTGAGCGAGCGGCTCAACGTCTTCACCGCCGGCACGCTGCTCGCGTTGATGGCGATCCCAACCATTTTCACCCTCTCGGAAGATGCGTTGCGCAACGTGCCGCGCGGTTTCAAGGAAGCCTCCTATGCGCTGGGCGCGAATCGGCTTCAGACCATCGGGCGGGTCCTGGTGCCGGCTTCACTTTCCGGAATTATCTCGGCCATTCTGCTCGGCTTCGGGCGGGTGATCGGCGAGACAATGGTCGTCCTGCTCTGCGCTGGTAATCGGATCGAAATTCCCGATTTCAGCCAGGGACTCGGTGCTTTTTTCCAACCGGTCCACACCATGACCGGCATCATCGCGCAGGAGATGGGCGAAGTGGTGCGCGGGAGTATTCATTACCGCGCCCTCTTCATGGTCGGCCTCGTTCTTTTTGCCATCACCCTCGTGATTAACTACGCCGCGCAAAAGATTGTGCAGCGCTACCGGATGAGCATCGGCTAAATGAGTGGCCTAACGACGTCCCAACGCCGCAGCCGGCTGACCGAACAGATCGCCTTCTGGAGCTTCCGGATCGCGACCTACTGCATCATCGCGGCGACGAGCTACATCTTTCTCGACATCGGGATCAAAGGCGCGCGGACGGTTTTCACAACCACACCTCCGTTCGTCAACGTCCCGTTCCTGACCGAAAAACCGGAGACGCTTTTCGTTTTCGACTACGAGGGCAAGAAGATGACGCTGGGCGACCACGACTTCCGCACCTGGCAGGCGGAGCATCCCGGCGTTGACGTGCAGCCTTCGACGGTCGCCTACTCCGCCGGCGGCATCTGGCCCTGCATCGTGGGGACGGCGCTGCTCGTGATCGGCTCGATGGTGCTCGCGCTCATCATCGGGATCAGCAGCGCGATCTACCTGAGTGAGTACAGTCGCAACAGCCGTTTCATTCGGCTCATCCGGATCGCGATTCTCAATCTCGCCGGCGTGCCCTCGATCGTTTTCGGACTTTTCGGCTTCGGGCTTTTCGTGATTTTCTTTCACTGGAACGTTTCGCTCATCGCGGGCTGGTTTACCCTGGGCTTGATGGTGCTGCCGGCGATCATCACGGCCAGCGAAGAAGCGCTCCGCGCCGTGCCGCAAGGCTTGCGCGAAGGCTCGCTTGCCCTCGGCGCGACGAAATGGCAAACGATTCGCAAGAACGTTCTGCCCTACGCTCTACCCGGGATCCTGACCGCCTCGATTCTCGGCATCGCGCGAGTCGCGGGCGAGACGGCGCCGATCATGTTTACGGCCGCCTACGCGCTCCGCGACGAGATGCCGTGGCAAGTGGCGCGCTGGACCGATTTCTTTTTCCAGGGCGTGATGGCGTTGCCTTATCACATCTACGTCGTCAGCTCGAAAATCCCGCAGAACGAATACACCGAGCGCGTCCAGTACGGCGCCGCCTTTGTTTTTCTCGTCCTCGTCATGCTCATTGCTTTAACCTCCGTCATCCTGCGTGAGCGGAGCCGGAACCGTCTCTCATGGTAAACCTGATCGCTATGCCCGAAGCTACTTCCACCTCTGCCGCCAGTCGAAGCGAACCGAAAGCGCTTCAGCCTGACGAGGAGAAACCGATGATCGATGTGGGCAACGTAACTTTTGCCTACGGCAATCACGAAGTGCTGCACGAAGTCAGCCTGCAAATCCCGGCCCGGGCCGTGACCGCCTTCATTGGCCCCTCCGGCTGCGGCAAGACGACGCTCTTGCGTTGCTTCAATCGGATGAACGACCTGGTCGATGGCGCGCACATCACGCGGGGGTCGATCGTGATCGAAGGCCGCGACATCAACGCGCCGAACGTCGACGTGGTCGATCTGCGCCGGCGCATCGGAATGGTCTTTCAGAAATCGAATCCGTTCCCGAAATCGATTTACGAAAACATCGCCTACGGCCTGCGCATCGCGGGCGTGAAACAGAAATCGCAGATCAACGAAGCGGTCGAAAAAAGCCTGCGCGCTTCCGCGCTCTGGGATGAGGTGAAAGATCGGCTCGATAAAAGCGCGCTCGGTCTTTCCGGCGGCCAGCAGCAGCGCCTCTGCATCGCGCGCGCGCTCGCGGTCGAACCGGAAATCATTTTAATGGACGAACCGTGCTCGGCGCTCGACCCGATCGCGACCGCGAAGGTGGAAGAACTGATCCGCACGCTGAAAACTGAGTACACGATCGTAATCGTGACCCACAACATGCAGCAAGCCGGCCGCTGTTCGGATTTCACCGCCTTCTTTTACCTCGGACGTTTGATCGAGGTCGGCTCCACCTCCAGAATATTCTCCCAGCCGACGGAACGGCAGACGGAAGACTACATCACCGGCCGGTTTGGTTGAGCGGGACTAACGAATGATTTCAAGACATATCCTGGGCACCTTCGACGAGGCACTCAGCACGTTGCGCAACAACGTCCTGATGATGGCGAGCCTGACCGAGCGCAGCCTCGACAACGCGCTCAAGGGCTTGCAGGAACGCGACAGTGATCTCTGCGCAACCGCGATCGCGGACGATGAGGAGATCGACCAACTGGAGAAGCAGGTCGACAAAGACGGAATCGATTTGCTCCTCCGCTTTCAGCCGGTCGCGTCGGATCTGCGCCGGGTCGTCTCGGCGATGAAACTGTGCTCCAACCTCGAGCGGATGGCCGATCAGGCGGTCAATATCGCGCGCAAAGCGCGCAAATTGAACCGGCACCCGGGTCTGCCCGAACTCGAATTGATCGGGCCGATGCGCGAACACGCGATGAAGATGTTCAAGGACAGCGTGGACGCGTTCGTGCACGAAAATGTCGAGCTGGCGCGAGGTCTCAAGGCGCGGGACAAGGCGCTCGACGAGATGAACTCCAATGCCAGTCGACGCTTCATCGAACAGATGGCGCAAGATCCCGAGCAATTGCGCGGTTATCTCAATCTCATGTTCATCGCGCGCCACCTCGAGCGGGTGGGGGATCACGCCACCAATATCGCGGAGGACGCCGTCTATGCCGCCGCGGCCGAAGACATCCGGCACCAGCCTTTTGTCCCGGCTGATCGTTAGGCAAGACCGCGCTCTGATTTCTTTGGACTTGGCGGGGGGTGGGAATTGCGGTACGGCAATTCCGTCACCTTTATCCGCCCATGTTCTCGATCAAGAAATTGCTTGGCCACGACGAGAAATTTTTCAACCTGCTCGAGGCGAGCGCCGAACAGGCCGACCAGAGCGTGCATCATTTGGTCGCGCTCCTCGCCCGGTTGGAGCGGAAAGAGTCGCCGGAGAGCCTGGAAGAATTTGTCTCCAGCCGGCGCAAAGATAAAGAGATCACGCAGGAGCTAACCGAGCAGCTCTGCACGACTTTCATCACCCCGTTCGAGCGCGAAGACATCCAGTCGCTCGCCGCCGCGCTCTACAAGATTCCCAAGACGGTAGAGAAGATCGGCGAGCGCATTTTGATTTGCCCGGACGATCTCCACGGCCACAACTTCGCGATTCATCTCGAATTACTCGACCAGGCCGCCGAAGCCGTCGTCGCGATGGTGAAAGAACTGCGCAAAGGCACCGACGCAGCGACCGCGCGGGAAAGGAACGACCGCCTGCAATCGATCGAGGGCAAGGCGGACAAGCTGGAACTCGACCTCTTACGCGATCTTTATCACGGCAGTTACGAGGCCCGGCAGATCATCTTCCTGCGCGACCTTTACGAGCTTCTGGAAAAGGTGATCGACCGCTGTCGCGACGCGGGCAACATCATTCTCCAGATCGTGCTCAAGTATTCCTGAGATCGTTCGGCGCCGGCTCGCATGATTCTGTTTATCCTCGTCGTCCTGGCGGCGATTGCCTTTGAGTACATCAACGGGTTTCACGACGCGGCCAACGCCATCGCCACCGTCGTCTCGACCAAGGTGCTGACGCCGCGGCAGGCGATTGCGATGGCCGCTTTCTTTAATCTCACCGGCGCTCTGACCGGCACGGCGGTCGCTTCCACGATCGGGAAAGGCATCGTCGATCTCCATGTCGTCACCATGCCGACGATTCTGTGCGCGTTGATCGGCGCGATCGTCTGGAATCTGATCACCTGGATGCTTGGGCTGCCGTCGAGCTCGAGTCACGCCCTGATCGGTGGCCTCTGCGGGGCCGCCATCGCCTCGGCCCGAGGGGATTGGTCCGTCCTGAAATGGCAGTCCGGCCTCATGCCGAAGGTCGTGGTGCCGATGCTCACTTCGCCCGTGATCGGCTTTCTGCTCGGCGGCTTGCTCATGGTCATTTTGCTCATCACCCTACGCTCCTTCACCCCGCACCTTGTCCATTCCATCTTTGGCAAGCTGCAACTCGGGAGCGCGGCCTGGATGGCCCACAGCCACGGCACGAACGACGCGCAAAAGACGATGGGCATCATCACGCTGGCCCTCTTCACCGGCACCAAGAATGGAAAATTCGAAGGCCTGCCGCCGCTCCTCAATTTTCTCCATACGCCAGAATTCAAAGTCAGCACCTGGGTCGTCGTGCTCTGCGCGGCCACGATGGCGGCCGGGACCGCGGCAGGCGGCTGGCGCATTATTCGCACGTTAGGACACAAGATGGTGAAACTGCAGCCGGTGCATGGCTTCGCCGCCGAGACGAGCGCCGCCATCATCATCCAGGTCGCCAGCTCCTGGGGTATCCCGCTTTCCACTACCCACGTCATTTCCACCTCGATCATGGGCGTGGGGGCGGTTAAACGCTTCAGCGGCGTCAAGTGGACGGTCGTGGAGCGGATCGTCTGGGCTTGGATCTTTACCCTGCCGGCGACGGGCATCATCGGCTACGTCCTGGCTCGCGCCGCGCTCGCGTTTTAAGCCATCGAGACGATCTTGGCGGATGCGCCTTTATCTGCTGCGACATGGTGAGGCCGATTGGCGGGATTGGGAGGGGAAAGACGACGATCGACCCCTGACCAAAGCCGGTCGCAAAGAGATGCACCAAGTGGGCGAATTCCTCGCCCGGTTGAAAACGAAAGTCGACGTCGTCCTGACCAGCCCCCTCCCGCGCGCCAGCCAGACCGCGGATATCGCGGCCGAGCATCTCAAAGTGCGGGTGCACGAGGAAAGCATGCTCGCCCCCGGATTCCGCGCCGCAAATCTGGCCATCATCCGGCGCAAGTATCCTCGGCAAGTATTCATGCTGGTCGGCCACGAACCCGATTTCTCCGAAGTGGTCGCGGCGGTCACCGGTGGCCGGGTCAAGTTTGCCAAGGCAGGGGTCGCCCTGGTCGAGCTGACCGGCGGCAAAGGAAAACTTCTCTGGCTCCTCCGCCCGAAGCTGGCGAAATAGCCTCCTCACCTGCGTTCTCCCGCAAAACTGCCTCGTCCCACGTGCGCGCAAACTTGCGTCGCAGATACTAACGCCAGCAACTCGCTGAGGCGCCGAAGAGTCGCGAGCAGGATTGACCAGAATGTTACCCGGCCGCCACTCAGATGTAACTCAAGCGGTCAATGGTGCGCTGCAGTTCAAAACCAACTCAGCATATCCAATATGAAAAAACTACTTCCAGTCATCCTACTCACCTGCCTCAGCCCAGCCATGAGCTGGGCCGCGCCGCAGGTTGCGATCAGATTGCCGGAGCGATTCCGGCTACTCACCCAACAACAGTTCGACCTTCGGGTCGAAGCCACCGGGCTCGCCGCCACTGACGCCACCATCTCCATCTCGATGGACGGCAAAACCGTGACTCTGCCGACGCCGGAGATAACCACCGACAACGACAGCGATCCGGGCGATAGCGACAAGGCCTGGACCTATCGCAAGATTAGCTTCCCCCACAGCGGGGTGAAGACCGTCGTCGTCACCGTCAGTGACGCCGGCGGCCAGGGAGAAGCGAACCAGCGCATTGGCGTGCAGGATTTTCAGCTCAGCGGGGGCACGAAGAATATCGTCCTCTTCATTGGCGACGCGATGGGCACGACCTATCGGGATGCCGGCCGGATTGTTGCCCGCAGCACGGGCAATCGTTTCCGGGAAGGCTTTTTCGATCAACAGCAGAGCATGGACTCGATGCCGTTCAGCGGGATGGTCATGACTTATGCCGAGGATCGGGTCGTTCCGGATTCGGCCAATACCGCAACGGCCTGGGCGAGCGGCAACAAGACCATCGACGGCGCGCTTAACGTGCAGCCGGATAACAATGACTTCAAATATAACTCCACCGACATCCAGAACACGAAACAGTTCGCGTTGGATAACCCGAGGCAGGAGACGTTGTGGGAATTTCTCAAGCGCGTCTACGGCTACAAGACCGGCATCGTTTCGACGGCTGATATCACTGATGCGACCCCGGCTGGAGAAGGGGGCCACTCCATCACGCGCAGCCTCCTCTACGACATCGCCGCGCAATACGTGGATGGTGTCTTCACGAGCGGCCCGACCTTTGACGTCATCCTCGGTGGCGGCAAGGAAAAGTTCGATGCCCGCACGGTGGATAACAGCGGTGACACGCGCAACCTGGTCACTGAGTTACAAGGTGAAGGTTATGCCTACGTCTCGAACCGCACGGAGCTGAATGCCCTCAGCGGCACTTCCAAGGTGCTTGGCCTCTTCCGCACCAGCAACATGAACGTCGCCTATGACAAGCTCGGCCTGGTCCGCGACCCGGATGAACCGTTGCCCGATTTCGCCGGCTTCACCGATCAGCCGTTCCTCGACGAGATGACCGACAAAGCCATCGCGACTCTTAGCAATGGCGGATCGCCTTTCATTCTCATGGTGGAAGCCGCCTCGATCGACAAACAGTCACATCCCAACCACGCCGACGGCGTGATCTGGGACACGATCGAGTTTGATAAATCGGTCGCAGTCGGACGCGGCTTTGGCGCCGAGTCATCCACCCTTGTCCTCGTCTCTGCCGATCACGATCAATCGATGCACATCGTCGGCCTCGGCGACGCCTCGGTTTCCGGCTCAGTCCTCAACACACGCAGTAATTCGGTCTATCCCGCGACGATCGCGCCTTTCACTCCGGCAATGGGACCCTTCAATCCGTTCGGCGCACCGCCACGGATCGTCGCTCCGGCCAATGGCGGCAACAACATTGGCGAAGTAACCGGCTTCCCCGATTATGCCGATACGAACGCGGATGGTTATCCGGAAAATACCAACCAGTTCCGGATCGCAGTCGGCTTCCGGACCGGCAACCACACCGGTTCGAGCGTACCGATCACCGCAGAAGGACCAGGCGCAGTTCAGTTCACCGGCTACTTCGATCAGACCGACATCTTCTTCAAGATGGCGCGTTCCATGAGCACCGACACGCGGCAAATCGACAACATCGTTAGCGGCGCATCGAAGCGCCTGCAGATCATCAACCAAAACTACTAACCGAAGCATAAACACCCACGTGCGGGGCATCGCCACGAGCGGTGCCCCGCGAAGGTGGGAGCTGCCCGATGTATTCGCCTTGGAATACCACTGCAACCATGTTTCACTCAGCTTCCCTGTTGACCGCGGAGCCTGATCCCACGGCTCAGCCGAAGCCTTCTTCTCCACGCTTTCATCGCCTCCTCGCCTGTATCCTCGGAGCGCTTCTTTTTTGCGCTCCGTTGGTCTTCACAAAATGGCCGCACTATTCCGGCACCGCCGTCTGCCAATCCTGCGGGATGCGAAAAGATTTCTTCGACTGGAACCTAAGCTTCACGAAAGCGACCATTCACCGCTTCGCGACCGAAAGCCCGACCGCCGTCAGCCAGGCGCTGACCGCCGATCAGCCATCTGGCGCGCACCAGCACCACTGGACAGCTCCCGTCGCGATCCCACTCGACGGCCGCGAAACCGACGACGCGCCGCCCAATCTCCTCAACACCGTCGAAGCACCGCGCGTGGCGCGCTTCGCCGAAAATCTCGCCTCTTATACGAACGCTACAACCCAGGCAAAATGGCGCCCCCTGATCCTCGATCCGACCTATGCCGCTGTCTTCGCGTCCTCGCTTCGCTACATGCGTTTCCCGGAATCCGGATTTGACGATGCCGAGAGCTTCGCGCGCTGGTGGCGCCAAGCTGAGTTCCCTCTCTGGAATCGCCTGCGTGAATTGACCGAACCCGACTAGGATTCGCCGACCGTTCGGGGCAGAAAGCCCCTTTATGATCATGTGACAGCAGAGTTTTTTTCGTGTCCGCCGTCACGATTTGTGACGAATGCCTATAGAGTCGGTCTTGACGGCATTCCTATATAGGAATATAGATCGGAATGAAGTTGCACGAATTAAAATCTGTTCTCCGCGCTCACCCGGAGGCGGCTCCCCGGTTCATCCTGCCGGACGGCGACCCGATCCCGGCGCATTTTCACATCACGGAGGTAGGGCACGTGGCGAAGCGCTTTATCGATTGCGGCGGGGTGCTGCACGACACGCGGGAGACGTGCCTGCTGCAAACTTATGTGGCGGGAGACGTCGACCATCGGCTCGATGCCTGGACGTTCGTGAAGATCCTCGATCTCGGACAAGCCGTGCTGCCGGGGGAAGAGATGGAGGTGGAGGTGGAATACGATTGCTGCGTGACGGCGCAGTATCCCCTCGCGGAGGCGCGTCTGGCGGGCGATTTCCTCGAGCTGCGACTGGGCGAAAAGCACACTGATTGTCTGGCGAAGGAAAGTTGCGGGATCGACTCGGACTGCGCGCCGAGCGGCTGCTGCTAAGCGATGGAGTTGATCCAGATCTATCAATGCCTCTGCGATCGGACGCGGCTGCGCATCTTGTACCTGCTGGGCCAGGGGCCGCTCTGTGTTTGCCATTTCCAGGAAATCCTCGGGGAGCCGCAGGTGAAGGTTTCCAAGCATCTCGGCTATCTGAAGGCGCGCGGGCTGGTGCAGGCAGAGCGGCGCGGGAACTGGATGATTTATTCCTTTCCGGAGAAACGCGCGCCGGAGCTGGAGGCAAACCTGAAGTGTCTCCAGGATTGCGTGCAGACGGAGCCGGAGTTTCGATCCGATTTGCGCAAGCTGGGTGAGTTGCGCGCCAGGTGCTGCGAGCCGGCCGGTGTTTTCGAGGGCCGACAAGGGGAGCCGGTGTGAAGAAATATCTGGCGGAGACTTTCGGCACCTTCACGCTGGTCTTCGCCGGCACGGGCGCGATTGTGATCGACCAGGTGAGCGGCGGCGCGGTCACTCACGTCGGGGTTGGGCTCACTTTTGGGCTGGTGGTGATGGCGATGATCTACGCGGTGGGCGATGTCTCGGGCGCGCATCTCAATCCCGCGGTGACGCTCGGTTTTTTCGCCGCGCGCCGTTTTCCTGGCCGCCAGATAATTCCGTATGTGCTCAGCCAATGCGCCGGCGCACTCTGCGCCAGCCTGCTGCTGCGCTTTCTCTTTCCGCAAAACGAAACGCTCGGAGGAACGTTCCCGGCCGGCTCGGCCGGGCAATCCTTCGTGCTCGAGATGGTGCTCAGCGGCATTTTGATGTTTGTGATTCTCGCGGTCTCGACCGGGGCGAAGGAACGCGGGATCACGGCGGGCATCGCGATCGGTGGGGTGATCGCGCTGGAGGCGCTCTTTGCCGGGCCGATCTGCGGTGCGTCGATGAATCCGGCGCGGTCGTTAGGGCCGGCGATCGTTTCCGGGCGATGGGGCGCGCTCTGGATCTACCTGCTCGCGCCGGTGGCGGGCGCTCTGCTCGGGGTGGTGGCCTGCCGACTGACACGGGACGATGCGATCATCGGCCCGAATCTTTTCCCCCATACAGAATCGAAAAACTGAAAGCAAACCATCATGACAAAAACCAAAGTCTTATTCATCTGCATCCATAACAGTGCGCGCAGCCAAATGGCGGAAGCGTGGCTGAACTACACGTGTGGCGATTTCTTCGAAGCGCAAAGCGCTGGCTTGGAGGAAGGAACCCTCAACCCGCTCGTCGTCGACGCGATGGCGGAAGTGGAAGTCGACATTTCGCGCAAGGGAACTCAGATGGTCTTCGACGTCTGGAAATCGGGGACTTTGTTTGCCTACGTGATCACGGTCTGCGATGCAGCCAGCGCGGAGAAGTGCCCGATCTTTCCGGGACCGGCGAATCGCCTGCATTGGGGTTTCCCCGATCCCTCCGCGCTCACCGGCAGTCGCGAAGAAAAGCTAATAAAGGTGCGCGAAATCCGGGATGAGATTCGCCAGAAGATCGAAGCCTGGTGCGAAGAGGTTTGCCCTGCACACTGCTAACGAAATGACCCAGAGTCTCTCGCACCAGAGCGAGCGCCACGCTGAGACGCGGTTTGGGCGATCATCCGGCTCACCCTGGGTATCCTCCAGATCACAGGGGCAATCACGAGCCTGCTCCTGCTCGTTGGAATGGGGTTGAATCGGATAAGTATTGTCACTGTGTCGGTGACTGCTCTTTGCACCATCTTGAGCCGCGCTCTCTTCTGGCGTCGGTGAGAATCACAAAATAAACCCGCCGGAGTTTCCTCCGGCGGGCCTATTGCAACCTAACTGCGACCGCGGACTATTTGATTTCTTTGATCGGAACAAAACCGACGCGATCCGCGATCTTTTGCCCGGCCGGGCTGATCGTGAAGTCGAGGAACTCTTTGGCTACTCCACTGGGTTGCCCGTTGGTGTAGTAGAAGGTGGGGCGGGCATATGGCCAACTCTTGTTGACGACGCTGGCGTGCGACGGCAATAACCCGTCGATGGCGACGGTTTTGATCCCGCCCGCTTTCATATAGGCGAGCCCGACATAGCCGATGCCGTTGGGATTCTTGCCGACCTCCGCCGCGATCTGTTCGTGTCCGGCCATCTTCTGCGCGCTCCCCGCATAATCGCGTTTCTTCATCGCCAGCTCTTTCCAGTCCGAGTAGGTGCCAGAAGAAGTGTTACGAGTGTAAATCGAGATCGGGCCGGGCGTGCCACCGATTGCGCTCCAATCTGTGATCTCCCCCGTGAAGATCTGCTCGACTTGCTTCTTGCTGAGTTCCTTAATGGGATTGGCTGCATTGACGATCACACCCAGCCCATCGTAAGCGACTACGGTGGGCTTCATATTGATGCCTTTGCCGGAGGCGGCTCCGATTTCGGACGGTTTGGCCCGCCGGCTGGACATGCCGATCTGAGCGGTGCCATCGATGATGGCCGCGATGCCTGTGGTCGATCCTTCGGCGGCGATGTCAAAGGTGGTGCCGGGACTCTTGGCTTTGAAGGCTTCGGCCAACTGGGGAACCAATTTGGCTCCCAGCGTGTCGGATCCTTTGATGACCAGGCGATCGGCCTGAACCTGCGCGGCGGTTAAACCGAGCGCTGCGGTAATGATAAGTAGTGTTGTTTTCATATTTGTTTTTTAGGTGAGGGGACGTTGACTAGAACTTGAAGCTGAGGTCGGCTTGGAAGAGGTCGTAATCATCCACCGGGTTGATCCCCACGTCGCCCACACCCCCAGTGCCGAGATCGTGATCGATCTGCCAGCCATGGGCATAGGTGAGATTGGCGATGACGGCGTCGCTCAGCGCATAGCCGAAGGCGAAGGCAAAGCCCTCCATGTTGACCCGGCTATCGAAGATATCGGAATCGACCAGGTTCGGATCGAGCGCGAATTGCTCGGCGTGTTGCCAGAAGCCCTTGAGCTCCCAGGAACCTTTGCTCTTCACTTTGCCGATTCCAGCACCAACTTGGTAAGCATTCACCGACTCGGTCTTGTCGGGATGTCCCGCCGCAATGGCCCGATCGTCGCCCGAGAAGTTGCGGGCGTATTCGCCGAAGACCTTTACCGGCAGTTCGCCGAACTTCCAACCGATCTCCATCGGAATGTCGAAGACGAGTAGATTGTTCGCTCCGGTCTGGTTCGTTGTCACCGTCGTTGTCACATTGGTGATTGGGTCGGTGACACGGAAGGAGGGATCTCCGACGAAGCTACCGGCAAAGGTGTCACCCGTGCCCGTGTAGTTATAGAGAGTCGGAGAAAGCTGGACGTAGAAGTTGTGCGGGAAATTAATCTTCGCGCCGATCTGCCATCCGAGCAGATAGGAATCGTTTTTCGGCAAGCCGGTAGGATTCGGTCCAATCGGGTTTTCCGGATTGGTGTCATCATAGATAAACTGGCCAAAGTTCGCATAGACATCGACTGAGATCTTTTGCGGCTCCGAGGTCGTGGTCGTAGCCACCGTTTTGCCGTCCTTGCTGTAGGATTCGGCGCCCGCCGATGAACTTCCGCCACCGAAGGAAAAGTTGAAGGTGTGCTTGAACTGCTCCGCCAGACCTTCCGGGTTAATGTCACCATCCCAGAGCATCGACGAGGTGATGAATGGGTTGGCCATCTTGCCGGCGATCAGAGTGACATCGCGAATGCCGCTATAACCCAGGTAGGCCTGACCGACGCTGATCCGGTCGCTGTCCTTGGAGAAGGGGCCATTGACGCCGCTGTCATCGCCGAAGGTGACGTTGGTCGAGCGCGGACTGGTGCTGGTCTCGAGGCGAATGCCAAAGAACCAATCGTCGACCAGGGTTCCGCGCAAACCGAGGCGGAGACGATAGCGGGCCCGGTCGCGTTGGAAGGTGTCACCCGGCGAGTTAATCGTGTCCGGACGAGCTGTTTCGCCGTTGCGCACTTCGTAACGCACGCGCGCATCGCCGTAGATCTCCAGTTCCGTCAGCGGCGTGGACAGCTTCAGTTTGCCCGCCGACGTGGAGGCACTATCCCGGGTCAGGTCGGCCCGGACGTCTTCGGCTTCCTGATCGTTGATCAAGCCTTTTTTAACCAGCAAATCGAGCAGGGCGCCATTGTCCTGACCTTGCGCTGCAGCGCCGCCGAGCAGCAGGCTCGCCGCTGCCGCAACAAACATCGTTTTTTTGAAAAACATCTTCTCTCCTTTGGTTGCGACCCTGGGGCCGCGGGTTGGTTAAGCACGAGCGCGTGGTTGGAACGCCCGCGGCCCGGATTTCTCCGAACGCGGCAAGGCTAGAGAACGATTGTTACGATCAGATGGCGCGCAAGTAACAGTTGAGTGAATTGTCTTTAGGCTGAGGACGCGGCATATCCGCGCGGCGCGACTACGACTTCGCCATAGCCAACGGCCTGCACGCCAGACACGAGTGCTGCCCGGACGTTCGCGAGCTTCGGCATCTCGTTAGGGAGAATTTCCAACCTTGCCCCGACGCCACATTCTTTCGCGTGATGACGCACCCGGAAAACGCGGAAACCAAAACTTCGCACCACCGCCTCCGCCCGCTCGATCATCTGCAACGCTTCCGCAGTGACTGGGGTCCCGTGCGGGATGCGCGAACTGAGGCAGGGCTGCGCCGGTGCATCAGCATTGGGGAGATGGAGCGCGCGGGAAAGAATCCTGATTTCGCTTTTTGTTAGGCCAACTTCCCTGAGCGGCGCGAGCACCTTGAATTCTGCGGCCGCTCGTCGACCCGGGCGCACCTGCGACGCGTCGTCCGCGTTTTCACCATAAGCGACCGCGCGATAGCCACGGTCGCGGGCGAGCGCGTCGAGCCTGGTGAAAAGCTCCGCTTTGCAAAAGTAACAACGATTGATGGGATTCGACGTGTAGTCGGGATTCTGCATCTCTTCGGTCGTGAGAACTTCCACGTTCGCCGGTAATTGCCGGGCGAGCCGCAGTGCATCCTGCAACGCCTGCCGCGGCAGGCTCGGGCTGTCAGCTATGACCGCCAGACAATCGTGGCCCAGAGTTTTCGCACCGACGGCGAGCAGGTAGGCACTGTCGACGCCACCGGAATAGGCGATGACCAGCGGGGCGCTGGCCCGAAGCAAATTGCCCAGCGCCTCTTGCTTCAACTCCGCGCTGCCTGCTTCTGTCATGCGCGAGTTTAACGTCCCGGCGCGAATCAGACAAATCAGTCCTACGGCTCTACCTCGGATCGGCCGGCTCAAGCGCGGCGATTTCCGTCGTCAGTTCGCTATTCCGCTCGTTCAGTGTCTGAAGACGAAGTTGCCAGCGATGCAACTGGATGCCGAGCTGGTTGAGGTAGCCCTTGACCTCGGTCCGTTGCGATTCGTTCTCTTTCAGATGACGCTGCAATTCCGCCAATCTCACCGGCGCCGCCTCTGCCACCCCGGCCTCAGGCGACCCCGAGGGAGACGAGGGAACGACCGTGGGCTTTCCGCAACGCTCGCAGGTCAGTGTCATGCCGGCCGCAGCGCCATCGACCACCAGAGGGGTCGCGCAGTGATTGCATTGGAAGAATACGTCATCCTTCACATTCGGCAGAATCCTGTTAGCGGTGAGGCTCTCCATCCGACCTGATTTAAGCAGCCCGCATACCACCCTGGGTGACATACTGTCGCTTAACGTCGGTGGTCTACCCCGGACAATGCGCCAAGCTGGCGCTTTAATGATGCCCCGCAATTAGCAGTTTTCGATGTTAGGTCGTTGATCAACAATGGTTTGCGTTCCGGGTAGACAACATGGAACAACCGCTGCTAAACAGTGCACCAAAGGATTTCTATATATAATGGCTAAAGTTTTAGGTATCGATCTGGGCACCACCAACTCCTGCATGGCAGTGATGGAAGGCGGTGATCCCGTGGTTTTGGAAAACAGTGAGGGCGCCCGCACGACGCCTTCCATCGTCGCATTCGCCAAAAACGGCGAGCGACTGGTCGGTCAGGCGGCAAAACGCCAGGCCGTGACCAACCCCGCCAACACGGTTTTCTCCATCAAGCGCTTCATGGGGCGCAAATTTGACGAGGTCCGTGAGGAAGAACATCGCGTTCCTTACAAGATCGTGAAAGCCGCCAATGGCGATGCTCACGTCCAGGTGGAAGTGAACGGAGAGAAGAAAACCTTCTCGCCGCCGGAAGTCTCCGCGATGATTCTCGCGAAGCTCAAATCCGACGCGGAAGCGAAGCTCGGTGAGAAGATCACCCAGGCGGTCATCACCGTCCCGGCTTACTTCAACGACTCGCAGCGCAACGCGACCAAGGACGCGGGCAAAATCGCGGGCCTAGAGGTGCTCCGCATCATTAACGAACCGACTGCGGCTTCGCTGGCCTACGGTTTGGACAAGAAGAGCGACGAAAAGATCGCGGTCTACGACTTGGGCGGCGGCACGTTCGATATTTCGGTGCTCGAAATCGGCGACGGCGTCTTTGAAGTGAAGGCGACCAACGGCGACACCCACCTCGGCGGCGACGACTGGGATAACGTCCTGGTCGATTGGATCGTCGGCGAATTTAAGAAAGAATCCGGCATCGACCTCTCGAAGCAGCCGGACGCGATTCAGCGCATCAAGGAAGAGGCTGAGAAAGCCAAGATCGCGCTCTCGTCTTCACAAGAGTACGAGATCAACCTGCCGTTCATCACGGCGGACGCGAGCGGGCCGAAGCACATTCAAAAGAAGCTCACCCGCTCGAAACTCGAGCAGCTGACTGACTCGCTCTTCCAGCGCACGATCAAGCCGGTCAAAGACTGTCTGGCCGACGCAAAGCTCTCCGAGAAAGACATCAACGAGCTCGTGCTCGTCGGCGGTATGACTCGCATGCCGAAAGTCATTGAGACGGCGCGCGAACTGATCGGGAAAGAACCTCACAAGGGTGTGAACCCCGACGAAGTCGTAGCCGTCGGCGCAGCCATCCAGGGCGGCGTGCTCAAGGGTGACGTTAAAGACGTTCTCCTGCTCGACGTGACTCCGCTGACTCTCGCGATCGAGACTGCTGGTGGCGTGGCTACCCCCATGATCCCGCGTAACACCACCATCCCGACTCGTAAGTCGCAGATCTTCTCGACTTACAGCGACAATCAGCCCGGTGTGGAAATCAAAGTCCTGCAGGGTGAGCGCCCGCTTTCTCGTGATAACAAGAATCTTGGCACCTTCCACCTCGACGGCATCCCGCCGGCCCCGCGTGGAGTTCCGCAGATCGAAGTCACTTTCGATATCGACGCCAACGGCATTCTCCATGTTTCCGCGAAAGACCTCGGATCCGGTAAGGAGCAAAAAATCTCCATCACCGGTAGCTCAGGCTTGAGCAAAGAAGAGGTCGAGAAGATGCAGCGCGACGCCGAAGCTCACGCCGAGGAAGATAAGAAGGCCAAGGAAGCCATTGAGATCAAGAACAACGCCGACACCCTGGCTTACCAGAGTGAGAAGCAGTTGAAGGATCTCGGGGACAAGGTTCCCGAAGACAAGCGCAAGCAAGTCGAGGAAGCCATCAAGGCGGTCCGCGACGCGATCGAGTCTAACGACACCGACGCGATGAAGCGCACCTACGAGGACTTGCAAAACAAGTTCCAGGAGATCAGCGCAGACCTTTACAAGCAGGCCG
This sequence comes from Verrucomicrobiota bacterium, assembly GCA_030856765.1. Classification (GTDB taxonomy): domain Bacteria; phylum Verrucomicrobiota; class Verrucomicrobiia; order Chthoniobacterales; family UBA10450; genus Palsa-1392. The sequence continues at coordinate 21,578 of JALYOR010000176.1, forward strand.
CGGCCAGTGCTGGCCCAACGCCAGGCCCCGAAGCGGGTGGACGCCCCGGTCCTCAAGCCGAGCCGCAGACCGATGGTCCGCGGAAGGATCAAGGCGACGTGGTAGACGCGGAATTCGAAGTCGTCGACGAAGACAAGAAGTAACTCTCAACCAAACAATTTGCCGATAAGCCGCTTCGCCTAGCGAGTGGCTACGGCAACAACCCAACTAGTAGAAGGAGCAAGTAAAACCATATGGCAATTAACGTAAGACCTCTCGGAGACCGGGTGCTGGTGCAGCCGCTCGAAGAGAAAGAAACCAAAAAAGGTGGCATCATCATTCCTGATTCCGCCAAAGAAAAGCCGCAAGAAGGCAACGTCGTTGCTCTCGGCACCGGTAAAGTGGACGACAACGGCAAGAAAGTGGAGTTCACCGTGAAGAAGGGCGACAAAGTGCTCATCTCAAAATACGGCGGCACTGAAATCAAGGTGGACGGCGACTCTTACCTGATCATGCGTGAGGACGATATCCTCGGCATCATCGGCTAGTCACTTCACAGCACTCAACCAAAGGATAAAAACTAAGAATTATGCCAGCTAAACAATTACAATTCGATGAGAACGCGCGGCATGCGCTTCTCCGCGGCGTCGAGAAGCTCTCGCGCGCCGTTAAGGCGACCCTCGGACCGAGCGGCCGCAACGTCATCCTCGACAAGAAATTCGGCAGCCCGACCATCACCAAAGACGGTGTGACTGTGGCCAAGGAAATCGAGCTCGAAGATCCCTACGAAAACATGGGCGCCCAGCTCGTGCGCGAAGTCGCTTCCAAGACTTCCGACATCGCTGGTGACGGCACTACCACCGCAACCGTGCTTGCAGAGTCCATCTACAAAGAAGGTCTCCGCAACGTGACCGCGGGCGCTAACCCGACCTCGCTGCAGCGCGGCATTAACAAGGCTGTCGAAGCCATTGTCGCCGAGCTCGCGAAGATGTCGAAAAAGGTTAGTGACCGGAACGAAATCGCCCAGGTCGCGACCGTTTCTGCTAACTGGGACAAGACGATTGGCGAGATCATCGCTGACGCCATGGACAAAGTCGGCAAGGACGGCACCATCACGGTGGAAGAAGCCAAGTCGATCGAAACCAGCCTCGACGTGGTCGAAGGCATGCAGTTCGACAAGGGCTATCTCTCTCCTTACTTCGTCACGAACGCCGAAGCGATGGAAGTGGTCCTCGATAACCCGTACATCCT
>JALYOR010000213.1 GCA_030856765.1 Verrucomicrobiota bacterium
AGGTCCCTCGCCGTCTGCGCGGCTCGGGATGACAACCGAGTGAGCGTGCGGGATGGTCAGACTGCGGCGTCGGCCGGACGCTCCACCGGTTCCATCGTTCCCTTGAATTTCGGCTCCTCGCGCTCGACGCCGAAGTTTTCCGCGTAGAGTTCGGCGATTTTCTCCATTTCATCGCTCGTTAGGCTGGGCGTTTCCGGCGCTTGGGCAAATTCGACCAGCTGCTCCTCGTTATAGATGTTCGGCAAGGTTGAAGCGACGCGCTCATCGGCCAGGAGCCATTGCAGGGCGGCCTGGCCGAGGGTTCGCTCCGGGCTTTCGAGGAAACGGAGCCGGTCGATTTTCTTCACTCCGTTGAGCAGCCAGCTGCGCGGTCGATGATTGCGATGGTCGTTAGGCGGAAAAACCGTGTCCGCGGTATAACGCCCCTCCAGCATGCCCGACGAGTGCGTCACCCGGATGAGGAACATGGTGTCCTTGCCGGCCTCGGTCGCCGCTTCCTGCATGGCGAGCCCGGGATGTTGTTCGAGCAGATTGTAGATGTGCTGCACGCTTGTAATCTCGCGTTCGCGAATGCAATTAACGCCTTCGTAGAGCCAGCCCACCGCCGGGCCAAGCGCGATCCCGTAATAGCGAATCTTGCCGGCGGATTTCAGATCCTCCAGCGTCTTCCAGACCGCGTCGTCATAGACCTGCTCCATCCGCACGTTGTGCAATTGCAGGAGATCGATCCGATCGGTCTTCAAACGCTTGAGGGCTGCATCCGTCGCCCGCACGAGCGCCTCGGGCGAAAAATTCTGCGGGATTTCGCGCTGCCCACGACCTCTACTCTCGCCGTGGGTCACGAAGTCGTAACCGATCTTGGTCGCGATCACGATCTCGTTGCGATTGTTCGGGAAAGCCTTGGCGATCAGTTCTTCGCTCAAGCCGTTGCCGTAAGTATCGGCGGCATCGAAAAGCGTGATCCCAAGGTCGAGCGCCTTGTGCATGAGAGCGATGGCTTCGCCTTCGGTGAAGTTTCCCCACCAACCGGTCGAGATCGTCCAAAGCCCGAAGCCGACCTCGCTGACGGTGAGGTCCGTGTTCTTATAGGTGCGGAATTTCATCCCCAAAAGTTACCGCGAACCGCGTGAATGCACGCGAAGTTTTGCTCCGACCGGCTTGGTGGCACTTTCATCTCTCTTTGAGCAGTCTAAACTACCCTTCATGCAGACGCAGCGACCCGATTCGGCTCTCTTGATCGTCGGCCACGGCTCGACCGTGAATCCAGATTCGAGCGACCCGAGCCTGATCCAGGCGGCTGCGATTCGGGAGCAGGATCTTTTTCGCGAAGTGGCCTGCTGTTTTTGGAAAGAAGAGCCGAGCCTGCGCGACGCGCTCGTTTTCTTCGACGACCCGGAGATTCGCGAAGTCTCCGTGGTGCCAAATTTCATCAGCGAAGGTTATTTCACCCAGACCGTCATCCCGCGCGAGCTGGAGTTGGACGGCCGCCTAACGACCCGGCCCAACGGACAAGTCTGGAAATATTGCGAGCCGGTTGGGAATCATCGGGCGGTCACTGAATTGCTCCTGCAGCGCGCGCGGGAGATCGCCCCGGGCGTCGCCGAAGAGGAGTCGACTCTCCTCATCGTCGGTCACGGCACGGCCTTGAACGACAACAGCGCGATCGCGGCCAAGCGCGAAGTAGAAAAAATCGGCGCCCTCGGCCGCTACGCCTCGGTGCAAAACGCCTACATGGAGGAGGCGCCGCTCGTTTCCGACTGGGCTCGTCTCACCAAGACGCCAAATGTGGTGGTCGTGCCCTTTTTCATCTCCGACGGCTTACACAGCTACCAGGACATCCCGGTGTTGCTCGGAATCGAGCCGGAGCCGACGGCGGCCGCGAGCCAACACGCGATCTTCCGGCGCAATCCCCACCGGCTCCACGAACGCAATCTTTTCTACGCGAGTGCGATCGGGACCGAGCCACGGTTTGCCGAGATTATCCTGGAACAGGCGGCGGCATTCGATGCCGCGGCCCTTGATCTCAGCCCGATTGCGTAAACTGTTCTTCTTACCGGCATTTTGAAAACAGATTCCACCAAGCTCTTGCAGGATCTGGCGGCCTACGTTCTGGCCGCGCCGAAGACGCCCCGGACATTGAAGCGCGCCGCCGAGATGGTGCGAGCCGAGCGCAAATATCGCTGGTTCGGCATCTACAAAATCGAGCGTGACGACTTTGTCATCGTGGCCGGAACGGGAGATGACCCGCCGACCTACGCCCAATTCCCTGTCACGCAGGGACTTTGCGGCGTGGTAGCGGAATCGCGCGAGACGCTCGTCGTTCCCGACGTGCACAAGGATCCGCGCTGGCTGCCGGCGTTTGGCTCGACCCAGTCGGAGATCGTGGTCCCCATCCTCGGTGAAGACAGCGACCGGGTGGCGGGCGTGATCGACGTGGAGAGCGACAAACTGGACGCTTTCACCGATGACGACCGCGATTTCCTCGAGCATGTGGCGATCGTGATGGCGGGCAAGCTCTGCACGGTGAAGAAAAAAAGAAATGCCGCCGCGGATTGAGCGGGTGCTCGGCGAGTGGCTCGCATCCGGCGCCCGCGGCGTCGGGCAGGTGTTGATCGTCAGGACCGGCGACGATTTTGTGCTCTGCCATCGGGAGGATGAAGCGACGGCCACCCTGGAGAGCTTCTCTTCGCCTAACGATGCGGTGGAGATCGCGCGGCTGGACGACGCGCAGCAATATCGACCCCTGAAGACCGCGCCGAACCTGCGGCACGGCTGGCGCCTCGCAGTGAAAGACCTCGCGGACCTGCGCCGCGCGCTGGACGGACTTTATCCGGGGCGACTGGAAGCGCTGGCGGCGTGGGAAGCAAACCGCCTCGCGACCACCTCGCTGCGCGCAACGCTGGATCGCCAGACCGGCATGTATCGGGCGGCCGCGAAGATTTCCGATGGTGAAGTGGACACGCTGGTCGGCCGCATCTGCCGCTCCCAAGGGGGCGAGCCCGGATGTCTGCGCACGATTCTGTGGTCCCGCGACGAAAGCAAAGCGCGTCCGTCGTTGCGTCTGCCGCTCGACAAATTCATCGCGCCGCTGGATCAGACCGGGCGGGGTGAAAATGTCATGCCGCTCCTTTGCCAGGAAGCGTGCAACCTGCTCGTCGCCGCCGCGCGCGAAACGGTGAAAAGCTCATCAGCCCCGGCGGCGTGAAGAAAATCTACCGCGCCGAAACCGTCGTCACCATGGACGGCCCGCCGATCGACGACGGCGCGGTGGCGGTCGAGGGAAATCGGATCGTGGACGTCGGGCGGAGCGCTGACCTGCGGGCCCGGAGCGACACGGTAATCGATCTGGGCGAGGTCGTGCTTTTGCCCGGCCTGATCAATGCGCACTGCCACCTTGATTTTACCGCTCTGCGTCGAGCGATCGCGCCGCAGCGATCGTTCGCCGATTGGATTCGGCAAATCAACGGGCGCCGCCGTGATCTCGACGACGAAGATTTTCTCGCCTCGATCGCGCAGGGATTCGCGGAGGCTCGCCGTTGGGGAACCACGACAATCGCCAACATCGAATCGATGCCCGCACTGTTGAACCGCATGCCGCCGCCACCGCTCCGGACCTGGTGGTTTGCGGAGTTAATCGACGTCCGCCCCCGGCTCCCCGCGGGCGAGATGGTGGCGGACGCGCTTTCCTGCTTTCGCGGCAAGGACGACTGGTTGGGTGGTTTTGGACTGAGCCCGCACTCGCCCTACACCGCCTCGCCGGAGCTTTCGCAGCTCGCGACGGATCGCGCCGCGGAGAACAAGCTGCTGCTCACCATGCACGTCGCAGAATCGGCAGAAGAAATGGAGATGTTTCGCGATGGGCGCGGAGATCTGTTCGATTTATTGAAGAGCCTGGGACGCCCCATGAGCGACTGCGGGGTGGGAAAAACCCCGCTGGCCGTGATGCTCGAGCGCCAGATCATCGACGCGCACTGGATCGCGGTGCATTTGAATGAATTGGCCGAGGAAGATTTCGCGCGGCTGGAGAGCGGGCCGCGGTTTCACCTTGCGCATTGTCCGCGGAGCAGCCGCTATTTTCGCCATGCGCCCTTCGCCTTGCGCCGGCTGCAGGAACTCGGCTTTAACGTCTGCCTTGGGACAGACAGTCTCGCGAGTAACTACTCGCTCAGCCTTTTCGCAGAAATGCAAAGCGTGCGCGATTCGCACCCGTGGCTCGCACCGGAGCGCATCCTCGAGATGGTCACCACCAACGGTGCCCGCGCCTTGCAACAGGAGACGCTACTCGGGAAAATCCGCGCCGGATTTCTGGCGGACTTAATCGCCGTTCC
>JALYOR010000267.1 GCA_030856765.1 Verrucomicrobiota bacterium
CCCAAGGGCGCCGTTAGTTCGTATCTAAAAGAATCAAAATCCTTTCCGCGCGCGCCTGGACCCTTTTGGCGTTCGCGGTTCTGGCTCTTCTCCCTCACGACTCTCGCAGCGAGGAGATGATCCAGTATTTCAATACCGACTGGAACGAAATTGCTCAGAAAATGCCGGAGCTGGCCGAGGCCGGCTACGATTCCATCTGGATCCCTCCCCCAACGAAGGGCAGCGGCGGGCTTTCCGTCGGCTACGACCTCTGGGATCGGTTCGATCTTGGGAGCAAAGACCAGCGCGGTTCGGTCCGCACCCGCTACGGGACGGAGGCGGAATTGCTGCGCATGATCGAGGTCGCACATCGCTTCGGGATTCGGGTCTATCTCGATAATATTATGAACCACAACGCCTTCGACGTGCCCGGCTACAACGCCGGTACCCCGATTGACGTTTATCCCGGCTTTGTCCCAGAGGATTTTCATCTCAAGCTGACGCAGGACGGTTTCTACCGGAAATGGGATAACACGCGCGATTGGAACGACGCCTGGCAGGTGCAGTATCTCGGCCTGGCTGACCTGATCGATATCGCACAGGAGCCCGGGACAACGAACCTAAACTTCGGCGCGACCGAGGGCTCGACCTTCCCGAAGATCAAGTTCGTCCGACATCCAAACAACCCTGAGTATTACTGCTTCAAGCCCGATGGCAGTTACGTCGGCTTCGGGCCCGGCAACGGCATTACCACCCAGATGCTGGCCGATAATCCCGGATTCTACGGCGAATACGTGCAGGATTTCCTCAATCGCTCAGTGCGTTGGGAGATGGACCGTACCAAAGCGGACGGCCTGCGCCTCGACGCGGTCAAGCATGTGCGGGCCGATTTTTTCGGAGCCGGGTTCGGGGGCGACAAGGATTACAACGACTACGGCTACCTCGGTCAGGCGCAGCGGCAATTCAATATTACCCGTGGCTTCAATGATTCGCGCTTCAACTCCACGCCGCAAGGCGCGGCCGTGAACCTGCGCGAGTCGCTCTTCGACACCGAGAAGCCGCGCCACAACGCCATGATGTTCGGCGAGCATCTCGGGGAGCCGCCGCCTTACGGCGATTATTTCAACGCCGGGATGCGGCTGGTCGATAACGTCCTGCGCAACAATCTCAACAACGTTCTCGGCAATCCGAGCGCGACCCTCAACGGCCTCGATCAACCCGGCAGCTACGGCTTCGCGCCAGGGCTCGCGGTCAGCCACGCCCAGAGTCACGACAACGATTACGCGGCCCGGCGCGAGCTGCAGCACGCCCTCTATTTCACCCGGGCTGGGATCGGGCTGATCTACACCGACGGCAATCACCAAGCGCAGACGCTGGGCCAGAGCGGCGGCGCTTTTCCCCGCCACGCCAACACCAATTTCCTCGGCCAGTTCGCCGACCCGAAAATCCCCAACCTTCTCTACATCCACGATCAATTTGCCCGCGGCGACCAGATCGGTCGCTTCGCCGACGCCGATTTCGTCGCTTACGAACGGATGGATAAACGCGAAAACCCGGGCATGTCGGACGCCGACGGCGTGACCATGCTTTTTCTCCTGAACGACAACTTCGCCTCGGGTCTGGGCCGCAACTTCAACACCAGCTTCGCTCACACCGCGGGCGGGAGCGATTCCTACCTCTATAATTACTCGACCTTTGGCGGCGGCTTCTACTCCTACGCTAGTAACATCGCGAACGGCTCGGTCATCGTCCCGCCGGGTGGTTATTTTGCCTTCTCCTGGCGGAACCCGGAGGAGTCGAATCTCTGGTCGTTAGGCGGCGGAAAGCCGATCACGATCAAACAGGGCGGGCTCCCGGCCAGCACACTCACCTACCTGCGCAAGGATGGGCCGGACGGCGATCCCAATTTCAATCCCTATAACGTGCCCGGCGCGGTCCCGGGCAGCTTTTCCTATCCCTACACGGTGCCGCGCCTGACCAGCGGGACCGCGCTCAGTTTCACCGCCCGGACGGACGGCTCCGCCGAGAACATGCTTTTCGCACTCGATGGCGGCGTCGATCTCAATGGCACCGCCCCGCCTAACAATACTGACCCGGTCGGGAAACGAGATTATCCGCCGGGGCTCGCGACAGATGTCTTCGCCGGTTACGAGCAGCCGACCTACGTCGATCGCGAGGGCCCGGAAAAATTCGCCGCGATGGATACCGCGCGTTGTACCTTTGGCTCGGCCGGGGCGGAGACCTACACCGGCGGCGGCGCGATCGTGAACGGCGGCGGGACCAATCCGCAGGATGCCGCCGCGGCCACCTTCGTCTTCCACGATCCGAACGCCGGCTTCGGTGATTGGACCGGCACGCATCCCACCACGCAATACGTCGACAACGGCTCGACCCTGCAGGTGTTCGCGAAAACGAACGGGGTCGGCACTGGCTTCCGGATGTTCTTCTACTCCACCAACGACGGCACCAACCCCGATGGAGCGGGCGGGGTCGGCCTCGGCACGACCCAGGTCGCGGAGATGCTTTACGCCGCGCCGAACGCGAGCGACGGCGGTAACTGGTGGAGCAACAACGCCGTTCCCCGCCCGGCCGGAACGATCAGATACAAGATCGGGATCTTCAAAAATTTTCAGCCCAGCCAATTCCCTTCCGGCGCGACCGAGGTCGAGCGAAAAAAGAACATGATGACCACTTTCCAGGTCGCTAATTTCAACGCCACCACCGCGGTCTTTTATCCTCATGCGGATTTCGCTGCGACCCAGACCGGGCTGAGCGAAGGTTTCCATGTCCTCCGCGCCCGCGCCTTCCTCGACCGCGCCGGGCGCTCCTCGATCTACAACACCTTTACCCAGACGTTTTACTACGATGCCCAGGCACCGCAGGGAGAGGTCAAGTTCCCTAACGAGAACGATACGATCGGCGGGTCTGGTTACGGCGTGGTCGTACGCACCGATCCGAGTGTCTCGGAAGTCTGGTATCACATCGATGACGCGGATACTTCGAACAACGACTCCAACACCCGCACCCAAGGCGGCAACGGCAGCGGATTCGAGCCGCTCACCGATTCGAACGCGAATGGCACTTGGGACAGCGGCGAACCGTTTGAAGACCTCAACGCCAACGGCGTTTGGGACGGCAGCATCGCCACGACCTGGGTAAAAGCGACGGAAGTGACCGCGTCGACCAATATCGTGAGCAGCTACCCGCGGGAATGGCGCTTCAATTACAACAACATCCCCTCCGGCTCGACCGCGGCGCAGATCAAGGTGCGCCTTCGTGAGCTTTCCTCGGCGGCCTACAAGGACTTTTCGCTCAGCGACGCGGCTGGTCATTACACCACCCTGGTGCGCAACGTCACTGCCAACGGCCCGGTGCAGAAAATGTTTGTCGCCTTCCCGCCGACCGACGGCCAGGTGGTCGATGACAGCTATGTGATGAAGGTCTGGTTCAGTAAATCGCTCGCCGACGGCACCACCACGCAAGAGCTGATCGATCGCTTCCTGATCAAGATCGCGAGCAGCGAATCGGGCTCGAGCGCCAACGGCGTGGCCCAAAGCCGGACCGGTTACACGATCAACTATGACGTTACCTCCGATTACCACGAGCTGGCCTATCCACTCCCGAATCTTTACAACGACCAGCCCGATTTCCTTCACACCATCGACGTGACCTACACGCCGCCGCCCGGCGGCACACCATTGGAGGCGTTTCGGCTCGTAAAGGCGAAACCGGTGGTCGTGATCAAGAACATGATCGTGACTCCGCCCGAGGTCGATTCCGACGGCAAGATCTACGAGATCACGCTGCCCGACGTAGCTAACCCGACCGCGCAACAGCGTGCGGTTCCGATCCAGGTCGCGACCGACATAGATGCGACCAATGTCGCAATTAATTTCACCATCGGCACGGGCAACGTCACCCTGAACGCGGGCAGCCCCATGATCAGCGGCTCGGCCAAGTTTTGGGACTTCACCTGGAATAATGTCACGGCCGGCGATTTCACCTTCACCTCCACGGTCACAGCGCCGGGCGGCAGCTCGGTCGTTTCGCGGAATGCGCACGTCGTCTTCCGACAGGTCGTCGACCCCGACCCGAACAAACACGATGTCGACGACGACGGCCTCGGTCTTTATGGGCCGACCGCCGCGCCCATCGAGACGACCGGCATTCCGCTTCCTACGACTAACTCCGAGACGTGGGTCAATGGCGACGTTCACATTTGGAATATCTCCGGCAAGACCAACCCGCTTAGCCCCGACACCGACGGCGACGTTCTTTCCGATGGCCTCGAACTGGGTTGGGGCAGCGCGGTCGACGACACTAACGTCAACACCGACACGAACGGCGACGGGGTGAAGAATTTCCAACCCGATCTCGATCCACCAGTCTACAACACGACGGACAACGGTTCTCCCCCTTCGGGCGATTACAGCTACTTCAGCCCCTGGCCCTATAACCTGAATAACTCCCGCACGGATCAGCTCGCCGGCTCCGTCACCAGCCCCACAAGCGCCGACACGGAGGGCGATACGCTCAAGGATGGCTTGGAAGATCGCACCTTCCAGGTCAGCGGCGGTGCGGTGCCTTATCTGCCGATCTACAACGGCCGGGTCGACATCGGCGTCCCGGATGGCGGCGGCGTCCTTCGTTCCATTTCGCACCCCCCGACGTTCTACCACACCTCCCGGGTCAATCGCGCCAAGGTGCTGGCGACCTCGCCGAACGCTGTCTGGCTGGAAACCGATCCGAACAACGCCGACACCGACAGCGACAACGTGATCGACGGCAACGAAGACGCCGATCGCAATGGGATCGTTAACGTCGCGATCGTCGATCGCAATCAAACCGATGGGAACGGCGACTTCGTCGTTCTCGCAACTTTCACGGATTTCAAGCAGAGCGTCACCATCACCGGTTCGGCCCCGGGGTCGACCGCACAGAACTTCAAATATTCGGACTTCTGCGCCACCTACCTCGAGCCGACCAACAGCCAGACCTACACCTCGACCGCACTCGATAAGACCAAGCTCAACACCATCTTCCGTCCGGGTGGCGCGATTCGGAACGACAAACTCGACGCCGCCTGGCTGGAGGTCGATCCGCGCCGATACAGCACTTCGGGCGATTCACTGCCCGACGGTTGGAAGCTGCAGTACAATCTCGATCCGTTCGACGACGGCGTGATCGGTCACTACAACCTGCGCACCGGGCAGATCATCACCAACACCGACAACGGTCCAACCGGTGATCCGGACGGCGATGGCCTAACGAACCTGGACGAGTTTCTCAATGGCTCCGATCCCCACATCGCCGGCAATCCGCCGCCGCCACCCGCCGGATTCATCACCGTCGGTCCCGGCGTTACCACCAGCTACGGGGCGGCGGTCAACAAGCACGAGTTCACCGATTGGGGCACCGACGACCTGATCGCGCTCGACCCGTATGACGGCGACGGTTACAACTACAACCAAGGCGACGTTTACCATGCCGGCGACGGCTTCGATTCCTCGCGCGACATGGTCGCCTTCTATGCACACGACGGCGGTGCAACCAATGACGGCGGTGACGGTAATTTCTATTTCCGCGTCGACCTGCACGACCTCAAGGCCTACGCGGAACAGGGCAACCTCGACATCTACGTCGCGGTCAATCTCGGTAATCCCGGCACCGGCGAATACAACCTGCCTGATCAGATCGACACCGGCACCTCGCTCAAATGGCAGATCGTGGTCGCCTCCTATCAAACGGATAAGGGCACGGTTTACGTTTGGGACAAGAACAGCGCCACGCACTCGACTGCGATCGGACAGGACCTGAGTCAGTTTGGCGTCACCAGCCGCGACCAGAATTCGGCCAACGGATTCAAGAAGTCGTACTACAATTCAGATCTTGATGCAGTGGAGTTTTCGATCAGCCGCCAAGCCTTGATCGACGCCGGCTGGGGGGGCGACCCGACGACCCTGCTCTACCAGGTTTACACCACGCGCGATGGCACGCAGAACAGCCCGGTCGGCCTTGGCGACATCGGCGGCCGTTCCGACATTCGCGATTCCATCCGAAACGACAACATCGCTTCCGATTACTATCTCGATCAGCAGAACATCTCGGGCGCGAACAGCGTGCTCAGTTCCTGGATCGGGCTGACCGCCGACAACGACCGCGGCAAAAAGGTCAAAGTCATCAGCCTGATCCACGGTAACCAGGCGATCCAGCCCGGGAGCACGATGCAGAAGTTGATCAACAACGGCGCGAGCGGCGGCTACTACCGCGCTCTCGATGCGCACCAAGCCTTCGAGGTTCCGCTCTCGCTTCACATCACCCCGACCTTCGCTTCCGCGGTTGAGTGGGCGAAATCCGCCAGCCTCGGCGCGGATGACGGCCCGGCTTTTAACGATCGCATTGGCAACCTGATCAGCAGCGGGATCATTGATTTGTTAGGCACGACCTTCTCGGATCATTTGCTGCCCTATTTCCACACGCCTTTCAACACCGACAACATTAGTTTGGGGCGCGATTTCTTGAGCAATATTTATGGCCAGCTGCCCTCGAGCAGCGTGCTCTGGACGCCGGAACGCGTCTCCAGCTCCGACGTTCTGCAAAAGGTGGTCGAAGC
>JALYOR010000297.1 GCA_030856765.1 Verrucomicrobiota bacterium
CGCAGGAGCGGGTGCGCTTTTCGGAGCAACCGTGTGATCAGGGCGCGCGCGGCTGATTCAGCCAGCCCTTAACGCGCCGGGCACAGTCAAGGCTGTGACTGCTTGGCGTTCCCAGCCTTCGCAGGAACGAGCTCCTCGCTGCGAACAGCGCAGGCGAGGAACGGGCGAACGCGATTGCGTGCATGATCTGGAAACCATTCGACAGCCACCGCCGTCTCCCGAAACGAACCCACAAGACAAACACCCTTATGAACCCTTATCCAAAATTCGCCGCGATGATCGCGACCTCGACGGCCGTGATGTTTGGCTTGATGTATCTCAACACCTACGCAGCCGACCACATCTTTTTCAGCGAGACGCGCGCTTACATGGCGCTGATCATGGGCGCGACCATGGCCATCATCATGCTCGCTTTCATGCTCGGGATGTACACCAAGCGGGCGGTTAATGCCGCGATCTTCCTTGGCAGCGTCGTTATTTTCGCAGGTGCGCTCTGGCTCGTGCGCAGCCAGGCGACGGTGGAAGATGTTTCCTGGATGAAAGCGATGATCCCGCATCACTCGATCGCCATCCTAACGAGTGAACGCGCGCACATCACCGATCCGCGCGTGCGGAAACTGGCCGACGACATCATCGAGGCGCAGCGACGGGAAATCGGTGAGATGAAAGCATTGATCCAGGAGCTGGAAAAGAAACGATAGTTATTGCTTCGAATCCTTCATCTGGCCGCGTAGCGCGGGTTGACCTATACCGGGTAGGGGTATAAGCTGTGGGGTGAAGGCCCCTCCGAAAATCAAGCTCTCGCAACGCGCCCGCCGCATCTCCGGCCAGATCGCCGGCATCCAGCGGATGATCGACGACGACCGCTATTGCGTCGATGTTTTGAACCAAATTTCCGCTGTCCGCTCCGCGCTCGACGCGCTCGGGGTCGAACTCCTCAGTCACCACCTGGAAAGTTGCGTCGTTGGGCATGGTAGCGGGAGCGAACACGCGCGCGCCAAGCCAATGAAACCCGATGCCCTTCTCGCCGAGGTGAAAGTGGCGCTGACCCGATTTTTAAGATGAATACGACAACCTATATCGACCCGATTTGCGGGATGGAAGTGGACCCCGAAAACGCGGCGGCGATGGTCGAGCGCGACGGCCAGAAGTTCTATTTCTGTTCCACCCATTGCCGAGACAAATTCGTCGCCGGGAGCGAGGACGAGGACGACGACGAGCACCATCACGAGCAGGAGGGTTCGTGTTGCCATGGCGAGCATCATTCCGCGGGCGAGACGAAGTCCGCCGCGGTCGCGCGCAAGCCGGCGAGCAAATATTTCTGCCCGATGTGCGAAGGGGTCGAGAGCGACGCGCCGGGCAGTTGTCCGAAGTGCGGGATGGCCTTGGAACGCAATCCCACTTTTCGCGCGTCGGTGATTTACACCTGCCCGATGCATCCGCAGATCGAGCAGGATCATCCCGGCGATTGCCCGATCTGCGGGATGACGCTGGAGCCAAAAAACGCGGTCGCGGGCAGCGAAGAGGACAACAGTGAGCTCCGCGACATGACGCGCCGGCTTTGGATCGGCGCCGCGCTCAGCCTGCCGGTGTTCCTCCTTGCGATGTCGCATCTGTTGCCGTCGACGCCGAAGTGGGTGCAGGGCGATATCTCGCGCTGGGTGCAATTCCTCCTCGCCACGCCGGTGGTGCTTTGGGCGGGCTGGCCATTTTTCAAACGCGGCTGGCAATCGATCGTCAACCGCTCACTCAACATGTTTACGCTCATCGCGATCGGGGTGGGCGCGGCTTATTTCTACAGCGCGGTCGTGATGCTCTTGCCGCAAGTGTTCCCGCCTTCCTTCGCCGCGCACGGCAAGATCGGCGTGTATTTTGAAGCCGCCGCCGTCATCACGGTCCTGGTCTTGTTAGGCCAGGTGCTCGAACTGCGCGCCCGGAGCCGGACCGGGAGCGCGATCCGCGCCCTGCTCGACCTCGCCCCGACGACCGCGCGGGTGGTGCGTGACGGGGCGGAGGAGGATGTGCCGCTCGACCAGGTCGAGCAAGGTAACCAACTGCGGGTGCGGCCGGGCGAAAAGATTCCGGTCGACGGCCGGGTGCTCGATGGCCTAACGAACGTCG
>JALYOR010000349.1 GCA_030856765.1 Verrucomicrobiota bacterium
AGGATGAAATTCTGCGCGGTGAAGGTGCCGTAGAGCGCCGCCTGCATCACCAGCATGAGCACGCAGAACCCGCGCTCCATTCGCTGCGCCAGTAGCGCGAACGGGAACACCAGCGATGTCAGCAGCACGAGGAGCAGACTCAAACCATCGAGCCCGAAATGGAGCTCGGCCCCGATCGCCGGTATCCATTCGTGCCGCGCGACCATCTGCAATCCGGTCGCGGCCGGATCGAAATACCGCCAGAGCATGGCGGCAAAAATCGCGGTGAGCAGATTGCTCCCCAACGCCACACCGCGCGCATAATTTCGCGGCGTCACGCTGACGAAGAGCGCGCCCAGGATCGGGAGGTATATCAATCCCGCAATCAGGTGAGCCATGCGTAGAAAATGAGCAGGGCCAGCATCCCGACTGCGATCGCGCCCAGATAAGTCTGGACCTGTCCGGAATGTCGCGCCGAGAGGAGACGACCGAGACCGCGGGTCACGCCCGTCGCGTCATTCATTCCCGCATTGATCGCGTGCTCGTCGAAACTTTTCGTTAGGTTGCCAAAGAGCTGTCCGAGCCCCCCGCCGAAGCGGACGAGGCCGTCCCAGAAATAGCGGTCTAGAAAATCGGAAAGCCGCGCGGCAAACCGGGCCGGCGCCAGCACGGTCCAATCGTAGAACTCATCAAGCCACATCCGGTTCTCGAGTAATCGATAAAGTGGCGGCACGGCGCGCTCCAGCGGATCCGTTGCACCAACTCGGCGATAGATCACGACCCCAAGTCCAATTCCGACCGCAACCAAAACCAACGCGACGAAAAGACCCGGCTGAATCAGACGGGAAAAGTCGAGCGTAACCCGCTCGCCGGACAAATATTCGTGCAGCCACGGCCAGGCGGGCGTGAGGATAAGGCTGAGCGCAATCACGCAGATCGCGAGCACGATCAGCGGCAGTGTCATGACGGAGGAGCTCTCGTGCGCGTGGGCCGCTGCCTCGCGGCGCGGCCCGAAGAAAACGTAAATCATCTGCCGCGTCATGTAGAGCGCGGTCAGGACGACGCCGGCCAGCATCAGATAATGCGGAAGGTGTGACGGCGCCCAGAGCGATGTGGCATGGAGGATTTCCTCCTTCGTCCAGGCGCCGGAGAAAAAGAGCGGCACCCCGCTTAGCGCCAGCATGCCGATCGCGTAGGTCAGAAACGTCACCGGCATCAAGCCACGCAACCCGCCCATTTTGCGAATGTCCTGTTCCTCGTGGCAACCGTGAATGACGGAACCGGAACCAAGGAAAAGAAGCGCCTTGAAGAAACCGTGCGCGAGCAAGTGCATGATCCCGGCCGCCACGCCGCCCACGCCTAACGACACCATCATCAGGCCGAGCTGCGAAACGGTCGAATAGGCCAGGATGCGTTTGATGTCGGCCTGGGCGAGCGCGATCAGCGCGGACATGAGCGCCGTGATCACGCCGATCCAGACCACGACCGTGAGCGAGGTGGTCACACCATGGACCGCGCCCAGCGAGAAGATGGGATAGACGCGCGCGACCAGAAAAACACCCGCCGCCACCATCGTCGCGGCATGAATGAGCGCGCTGACTGGCGTCGGGCCTTCCATCGCATCCGGCAACCAGACATGGAGCGGGAACTGACCCGACTTCCCGACTGCGCCGCAAAAGATGAGCAGCGCGATCGAAGTCGCGCTTGCGCCTAACGCGAGGAGCCCGGCGTTTTCGAGCGCGCCACTTCCACCATCGTAGAAGAGAAGTGTTCCGCTCCGACCGTAGAGCCAGAGCATTCCCAGGAAGAACCCGATGTCACCGATCCGCGTCGTGATGAAAGCCTTCTTAGCCGCAGCGGCTGCGCTCGGTTTGTGAATCCAGAAACCAATCAGCAGATAGGAAGCAAGCCCGACCAACTCCCAGCAAATGAAGAGGAGGAGAAGGCTGTTCGCGATGACCACGCCCAGCATCGCGGCGCTGAAAAATGAAAGGTAGGCGAAGAAGCGGGTGAAATTCCTGTCCGTTACCATGTAGCCGACGCTGAAGACGAAAATCCACAGACTAACGAACGTGATCATGACCAGCATCACGGCCGTCAGCGGATCGAGGACGAAGCCGAGTCGAAGGCTCTGCGCGCCGAAAGTGAACCAGGTGAAATTGTGGAAAACGCGGTGGCCCGGGACACCCAGAGTCGACCCGAAGGCCGCGAGCGAAAGGACAAGACTGAGTGCTTGTCCGGAGATGGCCAGACCCGCGCCGGCCATGTTTCGCCCCTTCGTTAGGCTAACGATCAGGAGCGAGGCCAGCAGCGGCACCACCGGGATCAGCCAAAGGTAATTGCGGATCCAGTCGCTCATCCTTTGAGTTGATCGATCTGGTCGACGTTGGTCGTGCGGTAATGCCGGTAAACCGCGATGACGAGCGCGAGCCCGACGGCGGCCTCCGCCGCGGCGATCGCGATCGCGAAAATGGTCACCATCACACCGGTCGGCGGCGCAGGCTGCGGTCCGAAGCGCCAGAAGGCGATGAAATTGAGGCCAGCTGCGGCCAGCATCATCTCGATCCCGATGAGAATGAAAATCGCGTGACGCCGGCTGAGCGCCGCGAGCAGGCCGATGCAGAAGAGGGCCGCCGAAACGATAAGAAAGAGTTGGAGCGTTGGTGTCATCGTCAGGCGCCTTTCTCCGGGTAGCGCACACGTCTCGGGTGCTGGTCGCGGTGTCTCACCGCGACGAACTTTTCCGGGCGCGGAAGTGTCGGGGAAGCCGCGAGGTCTTCGCAAAGTTCGCGACGGTGGGACACCGTCGCCAGCACGCGGGACGCGTGCGCTACCCGGGCGATCGGCCTCATCGCTTTTCCTCCATGACGAGGACGAGGGCGCCGATCAAGG
Source organism: Verrucomicrobiota bacterium (assembly GCA_030856765.1). GTDB lineage: Bacteria > Verrucomicrobiota > Verrucomicrobiia > Chthoniobacterales > UBA10450 > Palsa-1392. Next base: position 2,872 of record JALYOR010000349.1, read on the forward strand.
CGGCCGTCAGGAGGACACCAATGCATTGCAATGGCCAGACATAACTGGTCATGAGCGCCTGGCCGATCTGCTTCACCGACAGCGCCTCGACCGGCTGCGCGGTGACATAAAATCCCGACGTCTTCAGAATGGCCCAGACTAACCCGCCAAAAACCGCCGCCGCGATGACGATCCCCGGCCAATTGAAGCCGCGATCATGATCCGATTCCCGGCGCGTGAGCAGAATGGTGAAGACAATTAAGACCGCGACCGCCCCGACATAGACGAAGACCTGGACGAGACCGACAAACTCCGCGCCTAACAAAAAGTAGAAGGCCGCGACTCCGACAAAAGACACGGCAAAACAAAGCGCGGCGTGGACCAGCTTCGGGAGCGTGGCTGCGGCCAGCGCGGCCGCCAGGGTCAGGATCGCGATGAAGAAAAAAGCGGCGCTGTTCATTCGGCGTAGCGATAGGTGCGCGGGGCGAATTTCTTCCCGGTGTCGAGGAAATGGGAGAGGACGAAATAGACGAGCGCAACCACGCCTAACGACCAGAGCCAGCCCGCGAAACTCTTCCCGGCGTAATGCCAGGCCGCGGCCGCCAGCACGCAGCCGAAGGCCATCGGGAGCATGAATTTCCAGGCGAAATTCATCACCTGGTCTACTCGGGTCCGCGGCAAAGTCCCGCGTATCCAGATGAAGACAAACAGAAGCACGCCCAGCTTGGCGAAGAACCAGAGATAGGACGGGATAAACTCGAGAAAGCCGAGCGGCGCCTGCCAGCCGCCGAGGAAAAGCGTCACCGCCAGCCCGCTGATCGCGAACATCCCAAAGTACTCCGCGAGGAAGAAAGTGGCGTATTTGAATCCGGAATATTCGGTCATGTGGCCGGCCACGATCTCTGATTCGCCTTCCGGGACATCGAACGGGGTGCGGTTGGATTCGACCAATCCCGAAACGAAAAACAAAAGAAACGCCGCCGCGCCCCAGGGCGTGAAGACAAACCAGTGCGGAAAGATGCCTAACGAGTATCCACCTTGCGCGGCCACGATCGCATCCGGCCGGAGCGAGCCGACCACCATCACCACCGGCAGGACGGTGATGATAAGCGGCAGCTCGTAGCTGATCATCTGCGCAATCGCGCGCATCGCGCCGAGCATGGAGAACTTGTTGTTGCTCCCCCAGCCGGCCATAAAAACGCTCAGCTCCGTGGTCGAGCCGATGGCGAAGAAAAACAGAATCCCGCCGTCGATCGCGAACGGCGTCATGTTGCGTCCGTAGGGAATGATTCCCAGCGCCAGAATTGCCGTCGCCGCCATCAGGATCGGCGCGAGAAAATGCACCACCTTGTCCGCCCGCAACGGCACGATGTCTTCCTTGATCAGCATCTTGATCCCGTCGGCCGCCGGCTGGAGCAGACCAAAGGGCCCGACGCGATTCGGCCCGAGCCGATTCTGAATGCGCGCGAGGATTTTGCGCTCGAAGAGCGACATCATGGCGAAGAGTGAGAGAAACACCGCGAGCAACGCGACGATATTAAGCAGGCTGGAGACGATCTGAAGCGCCCAGTCTGGGGCTCCGGCGAGCCGCGCAAGCAGCCCTCCCTTGGTCTGGACAAAAATCTGATCGAGAAAACCGCCCATCTTGCGGGGAAGGAAAGCGGGCTATGGAATTTTGCGCAAGACAGGAATACCGCCCGAGCCCACGAATTTTTGTTTCGTTCTGTCGGCGGTCGCGCTATTGCTCCTGCCGTATGAGAAGCAGCCGGGGCTGAAAAGACGATTGTTCAGGTCGTTAGGCGAGCCGACGTTTCGGCCGGCGCGTAACCAGAAAGATTCTATGACCGAATATGTGCAGGAATTGATCGCGCGGGTAAAAGCGAAAAACCCGGCCGAACCGGAGTTCCACCAGGCGGTGGAGGAAGTAGCGGAATCCCTCACTCTCGTCTTCGAACGGCACCCCGAGTACGTGAAGGCGAAAATCCTCGAGCGCATCATGGAACCCGAGCGGGTCATCATGTTCCGCGTGCCGTGGCAGGACGACGAAAACGTCATCCAGGTCAACCGCGGTTTCCGCATCGAGATGAACAGCGCCATCGGGCCCTACAAAGGCGGCCTGCGCTTTCATCCTTCGGTCAACCTCGGCATCCTGAAATTTCTCGCCTTCGAGCAGGTCTTCAAAAACGCCCTCACCACTCTGCCGATGGGCGGCGGCAAGGGCGGCTCCGATTTCGATCCGAAAGGCAAAAGCGACAATGAAGTGATGCGCTTCTGCCAGGCCTTCATGGCCGAGCTCTTCCGCCACATCGGCGCCTACACCGACGTGCCGGCCGGCGATATCGGGGTCGGCGGACGCGAGATTGGTTTCCTCTTCGGGATGTATAAGAAACTGCGGAACGAATTCACCGGCGTCCTGACTGGCAAAGGCCTCGGCTGGGGCGGTTCGCTCATTCGGCCGCAGGCCACCGGATACGGCGCCGTTTATTTCGCGGCCGAGATGCTCAAGGCGCGCAAGGAAGGCCTCGAAGGCATGGCCTGCCTCATCTCCGGCAGCGGTAACGTCGCGCAGTACACCGCGGAGAAATTGATCAACATGGGCGCCAAGCCCGTCACGATGTCCGACTCGAGTGGCTATATCTACGATGAGGAAGGGTTCACCGACCAGAAGCTCACCTTCATCATGGACCTGAAAAATATCCGACGCGGCCGCATCGCCGAGTACGCGGACAAATTCAAAAGCGCGGTCTACACCCCGCACGATCCGACGCTCGATCACAACCCGCTCTGGAATCACAAGGCGCAATGCGCTTTCCCGAGCGCGACCCAGAACGAGATCAACGGGAACGACGCGGCCAATCTGTTGCGCAACGGCGTTTACGTCGTTTCCGAGGGCGCCAACATGCCGACCACGATCGAGGGCGTGAATCAATTTCTCGACGCCAAGATCCTCTACGGCCCGGGCAAAGCGGCCAACGCCGGCGGTGTCGCCACTTCCGGACTGGAGATGGCGCAAAACAGCATGCGCATTTCCTGGACGCGCAACGAGGTCGACGATCGCCTGCAGAAGATCATGCGCGAGATTCACCGCGCCTGTTATCAAACCGCGGAGCTTTATGGCACACCCGGCAACTACGTGAACGGAGCGAACATCGCCGGCTTCCTCAAGGTCGCGAACGCGATGCTCGATCAAGGGGTGGTCTGACCCGCTTGCGGCGGGAAATCCGAAATCCGAATATCGCCGTAACGAAATCGAAGATGAGGCCGGGCTTTCCAATCCGAAAGAAATTAGAATAAGAAATGATCGAAGAGCCGAAGGGCGATGCTCGCCGCCGTCTTCGGTTTTGGATTTTGCGTTTCGGTATTCGGATTTCGGATTTTTCTCTCCATGACGCCTTCGCCCTATTTTTTCCTCATCATCTTCGTGGTGGTGGCGTTGGTTTTCCCGATCATGCCGCTCATCCTGGCCTGGATGTGGCGGCATTTCTTCCAGCCGCCGAAGCCAGGTCTGGCCAAGAACGCGACTTATGAATGCGGGATCGAGTCGTTAGGCGAAGCGCAGATCCAGTTTCAATCGCAATTCTATCTTTACGCCATCATCTTCCTCATCTTCGACGTCGAATCGATTTTCCTTGTCCCCTTCGCGGTCGCCTTTACCGGGTTGCCCTTCGGCGCTTTCGTCGCGATTTTGATTTTCCTGCTCCTCTTGTTGGAAGGGCTGGTTTGGGCCTGGGGCAAAGGTTGTCTAAATTGGACGAAGTAATGGCGCCGCAAATCGACGAAGGACTCCGCAGCGAGCTCCAAAAACAAGGCATCTGGGTCACCTCGATGCAGGAGCTCTACAATTGGGGCCGCAAGAATTCGATCTGGCCGCTCCAGTTCGGCCTCGCTTGTTGTGCGATCGAGATGATCGCCACCGCCGCCTCCCGTTACGACCTGGCGCGCTTCGGCGGGGAAGTCTTCCGTCCCTCGCCGCGGCAGGCCGATCTCATGATCGTCGCCGGCACGGTGACGAAGAAGATGGCGCCGCAAATCGTGCGCTTATACAACCAGATGCCGGATCCGAAGTACGTGATTTCGATGGGCGCTTGCGCCATTTCGGGCGGCCCGTTTAAGCAAGGTTACAACGTGCTCAAAGGGATCGACCGTTACATCCCGGTCGATGTTTACATTCCCGGCTGCCCGCCGCGCCCCGAGGCGTTGTTGCACGCCTTCATGGAATTGCAGCGCAAGATCGATGAGCAAAAATTAACCGGCGCGCACAAGGCGCCCCATCTCGACCGCGCGC